>CANOFK010000039.1 GCA_947565265.1 uncultured Clostridia bacterium
GAGGAGATGCTTGAGGAATCGCTCAAGAGCATGAATACAGACGAAAAGGTACATGGCGTAGTGGTTGGCATCTCCCCTACGGAGGTCTATGTAGATGTAGGCCGCAAGCAGGCAGGTTTCATCCCCGCCGCTGAACTTTCCAACGACCCCTCTGTAAAGCCGGAGGACGTGGTGAAGATCGGCGACGAGATGGAATTGCTGATCATGAAAACCAACGACCAGGAGGGCACCATCATGCTCTCCAAGCGCCGGGTAGATGCCATGCGGGGCTGGGACGACATCCAGGCCGCGCTGGACAGCAACGAGGTTTTGGAAGGCAAGGTTATTGAGGTGGTCAAGGGTGGCGTTATCGTGCTGAAGGACGCCATGCGCATTTTCGTGCCTGCCTCCCAGGCCACAGCCAACCGGGGGGACGACCTCCAGGCTTTGCAGGGCCAGGAGGTGCGGTTCCGCATTATTGAGGTGAACCGCCAGCGCCGCCGGGCCGTGGGCTCTATCCGCAGCGTGCTGCGCGAGGAGCGCAAGGCAGCCCAGGCCAAGTTCTGGGAGCAGGTGGAGGAAGGCCAGAACTACACCGGCAAGGTGAAGTCTTTGACCAACTTCGGCGCCTTTGTGGACTTGGGCGGCGTGGACGGCATGGTCCATATCTCCGAACTGAGCTGGAACCGGGTAAAGCACCCCAGCGAGGTGGTGAAGGTGGGCGATACCGTAGACGTGTACGTAAAGGGCCTGGACCGGGAAAACGAGAAAATCTCCCTGGGCTACAAGCGGCCGGAGGATAACCCCTGGGTCAAGCTGGAGCGGGAGTTCCCTGTGGGCACGGTGTGCGAGGCCAAGATCGTGGGCATGACGGCCTTTGGCGCCTTTGCCAGCGTGATCCCCGGTATCGACGGCCTGGTGCATATCTCCCAGATTGCCGACCACCGTATCGACAAGCCCCAGGACGTGCTGAAGGTGGGCGATATGGTGAAGGTCAAGATCACCGACGTGGACCTGGAGCGCCACCGGGTGTCCCTGTCCATCCGCGCGGTGCTGGAGGACGAGCAGGCCGCGGCGGACGAGGCGGCGGAAGAGGCCCCGGAGGATGCGGTGGTGTTCAGCACCGAGGACGCGGACGCTATGGAAGAGATGCCCTTCTAAAAGGCATTGCCCTGTAGCAATTTCAGAAAAAAGCACGGGCCTGTGCCCTGGCGCCGGGCGGCATATAGCGCCCCAAAGCGTTTGGGCGCGCCGGCCCTTTCCCTAAAAAGGCTTTGCTACTTCGCCCCCTGGTGTAAGTAGGCCGCCCCCAGCAGCAAACTGAAGATACAGACAGGGTAGTTTTTGCTGCCCTGTTTTGTATGTACAGGGCTGTGTGTATAAAAGTTTTGTTTCTGCCTGTGGATTTTTTAACAGTTTTGGGCAGGAAACGGAGGAATATCAACATGAGACGAGGAAAGAAACCTGTATTTTTCGTGGTGCTGCTTTTGATAGCCGCCCTGGTGTACACGTCGCTGTTCGGCGTGTATGGGCAAAACGGCGATTTCAAGGTCACGTACCTGAAGGGCGCCGGCGATATCCGCTGGGGCATTGACATCCGGGGCGGCGTGGAGGCTACCTTCAGCCCTGCCGGGGGCGTGGCCGCCACGGCCGGTGAACTGGAAAGCGCCAAGCAGATCATCGAAACCCGCATGGTGGCCCAGAACATCACCGACTACGAACTGTACACCGACGAGGCCAACAACCGCATCATCGTGCGTTTCCCCTGGAAAAGCGACGAAACGGATTTTGACCCGGAGAAGGCCATTAACGAGCTCTCCGCCACGGCCATGCTGACCTTCCGGGAGGGGGGCCAGTACGAAACCGTCGACTATGACGAGAACGGCCGGGAGATCTACAAGACCCCTGCCGGCACCACCGCCGACACCGTTATCCTGGAGGGTGCGGACGTGGTAAGCGCCCAGGCCGGCGTGCAGCAGAACCCGGAAACCGGCGCGACCCAGTATGTGGTGTCGTTGGAGTTTAGCGAGGCGGGCAAAGAGAAGTTCGCCGAGGCCACAGGCCGGCTGGTGGGCCAGACCATCTCCATCTGGATGGACGATGTGCGGCTCTCCGCGCCCACGGTCAATTCCGTTATCAGCGACGGCAAGTGCATTATCGAGGGCAACTTTACCAGCGAAGGCGCCACCACCCTGGCCGCCCAGATACAGGCCGGCGCCCTGCCTTTTGCCCTGGAAACCTCCAACTTCAACTCCCTAGCCCCCACTTTGGGCAGCCAGGCCCTGGACGCTATGCTGCTGGCAGGCGCCATCGCCTTTGCGGTCATCGCCGTGCTGATGGTGGTCTGTTTCCGCCTGCCGGGCGTGGTGGCGGTCATCTCCCTGGCAGGGCAGATGGGCATCTGCTTTGCGGCCGTGTCCGGGTTCTTCCCCAACATGAACTCCTTCACCATGACCCTGCCGGGCATCGCGGGCCTGATCCTCTCCATCGGTATCGGCGTGGATGCCAACGTAATCACCGCCGCCCGGGTGCGGGAGGAACTGAACACCGGCAAAACCCTGGACGGGGCTTTGCAGAAGGGTTTCCAAAGCAGTTTCTGGGCCATTTTTGACGGCAACATCACCACGGCCATTGTGGCCATTATGCTGATGATGGTCTTTGGCCCCAGCAATATCCTCTCCATGATCTTCGGCCAGTCCACCACAGGCTCCATCTTCTCCTTCGGTTTTACCCTGCTGGTGGGCATCATTGCCAACTTTGTCATGGGCGTGTTCGCCACACGGGTCATGACCCTCTCCCTGGCCGCCTTTAAGCCCCTGCGGAACCGCTGGCTGTTTGGTGGCAGCAAAGAGGGCCAGCCGGCGCGGCAGCCCAAGGCGCTTCGGTTCTTCCAAAGCCGCAAGACCTACTTTGCCATCTCCGCGGTGATCATTGTGGTAGGGCTGGCCGCCAGCCTGGTGATGGGCCCCAAGCTGGACATCCAGTTTGCCGGCGGCGCCATGATCCGCTATGCCGTAGACGGCACCGAGGTGGCCGGGGACGAGATCCGCAATGTGATCTCCAGTGAACTGGGGATGGACAGCGCCGTGTCCCTCAATAAGGATATGAGCACCGGCAAGGACCAGGTTACCATCTCCTTTGCGGGCAACAAGAGCCTGACCCCCGACGAGCAGGCAAAGGTGGCGGACACCCTCAGCAATGCCTTTGACCAGGCCAACTTCACCCTGCTGGAGTCCAACTCCGTAGACGCCACCATGGGCGCCAAGTTCTTCCAGAAATGTATGGTGTGCTTTGTGCTCACGGCCATTTTGCTGCTGGTGTATATCGCCCTGCGGTTTAAGAAGATCGGCGGCCTGTCCGCCGGCATGACCGCCATTGTGGCGCTGCTCCACGACGTAGTGATCGCCTTCTGCGTGTTTGTGGTATTCGGTATGCCCATCAATGACATTTTCATCGCCGTTGTGCTCACCCTGCTGGGCTACTCCCTGAACAGCACCATCGTCATCTACGACCGGGTGCGGGAGAACAAGCGCAAAAACGGCCCCCGGGCAGAGTTTACCGCCACCATGGACGAGAGCCTGAACCAGACCCTGGGCCGCACCCTGCTCACCTCGTTGACCACCTTCCTGGCGCTGGTGGTGGTGCTGGCCGTGGCGGGTATGTTCTCCATCAGCACGGTGGTGTCCTTCTCCCTGCCCATGATGGTGGGCGTGGCCGCGGGCTGTTTCTCCTCCCAGTTCATCGCCCCCAACCTGTTTGCCATGTGGCAGATAAAAAAGGCGCAGAAATAACCCAATAAATAGATAAAACAATGCCGTGGGGGCCTGGCCCCTGCGGCATTCCTGTTTTGACAGATTTCCGGTATAGGTAGGCCCATAAAAACACCCCAAAGGCAACCGGGAAAGGAAGGATAAGCAATGGACGGCAAAACATCACAGGCACAAATACTACAGCACTATTTGCAAACCAGCGTTTACACCTACGCAGGGGCCTACCGGCAGTTCCTGCAATCCCTGCCGGAGGATATCCCCCAAACCGGCAGGCTGGTGTGCGGGCAGATCACCCACCCCACGCTGCTGTATACAGCGCCCTCCGCCTATTTGGAGGAAACATACTTCGGGAAGTTCTCCGCCTACCCCCAACACCGTTTTAAAAACGAGGACGAGTTGTACATAACGGCCGTGGCCATGATCGCCGGAATATTGCGCCTGGATGAGCGGGGCTTTACCGAGGGCCGGGACGTAACCAAGCGCATTACGGTGTCTTGCCGCCAGGCCGCGGTGCTGTTTAGCGCCATTTTAAAGGCCAAGGGCATACCCTGCCGGTGCAGGGCCGGGTTTATGGATTTTGGCAATCAGGGGGCAAGCTACACAGAGCACTGGGTGAATGAGTACTGGAGCCGGCCGGAGGGCAGGTGGGTCCTGGTGGACGCGGACGGGTACTATGAATATGAGGGGCGTTTCGGGTACAGCCAGTTCGACCTGCCCCGGCGCAAGTTCCTGCCAGCCGCACAGGCGTGGCTGGCGCTAAGGCGCGGCACACTGGATAAGCAACTGGATCTGTTTGGCAGCAGCCTGCCCACCGGGGTCTGCGAATACCTGTTTATGGATTTTCACGCGCTGATGAACAACGAGATCTTTTACTCCTACCAGCCGCCCTGCCTGCGCCACGGGATAGAGAGGCTGGGGGAGCCTCTGCTGCAAAAGTTGGACCGCTTGGCAACATGGATGCTGGAGCCGGATGAAAATTTTGACAAAATTGCCGCGGCCTGGCAGAACGACGAGGCGCTGTATATCCTCACCAATAACACGCAAAATATCCATGAAGATTGCTTTTCGGGCGCGCAAAAGATAGAGTGAGCACAGCGCCGCGCCCAAAAGCGTAAACAGGCCCCAAACGTTTTCCCCCGGCTGGGGAAGTTGGGGGAATCAGGGAGAATAAGCGGGAAATGGTAATTTCATGCCAGGCATAGTTTGGGGCGGGCGGCGCAAACTAGCACAGAGGGGCATGGGCTGCCTGATAGGGGCAGCCCCGAAAACCGCCCTGAGAAAGAGGGGAAAGGTATGAACATCATTGACAGGATCGCATTGGCGCTGACGGTGATCGGCGGCGTGAACTGGGGCCTGGTGGGCGTGTTCCGCTTTGACCTGATAGCCTGGATTTGCGGCGGCCAGACCGGCGTTGTGTCGCGGATCATCTACACGCTGGTAGGTATCTCCGCACTGTGGTGCCTGGCCCTGCTCTTCCGCGATTGGGACAACGAGCGGGAAACGGCCAGCGTAGTGCACTAAAGGCGTTTCCGGCAGCCGGTTTCCGTTTAAAAGAAACCGCAGGCCCTAGGGACGTGTATACCGCCGCAAACATGGCGGTAAAAGATAGCGGCTGGCCATCCGTAGGCCAGCCGTTGTCTTTTTATACCGGAAGTTAGAGCCCTGCCTCCCCCTTAAGAGGCGGCCAGCTTATCAGAGAGCCAGCTAAGCAGGTCGGCATAGACGGCCTCCTTACCCTTCTCGTTAAGGACTTCGTGGCGCATACCGGGGTATAGCGTAAGGGAAACATCCTGCACACCGGCAGCCTTCAGCATAGCGGCCACCTGCCGGGGGCCTTCGCCGTAGTTGCCCACCGGGTCCTGGTCGCCGGCAATCAGCAACACAGGCAGGGTTTTCGGCACCCGCGCCGCCCATTGGGGCGAGGAGATCTCCGTCAGGCCGGTAAACAGGTCATGGTAGCCCGCGGCGGTAAAGGGGAAATTGCTCAGGGGGTCGGCCTCAAAGGCTTTACACACGCTGTCGTCGGTAGAAAGCCAGGCAGAGCCGTTCACCGGGTTCTCAATACGCCGGTTGTACCCGGCGGTAGCCAGGCTGTTCAGCTTTTTGCCAGAGGAGCGGGGGCCCATCAGCCGCATCTGCATGGCGGCCACCAGCTTGCCGGCCGCTACCCCAGGGTTTTTCCCCATCGTGCCGCAAAGGACACAGCCCGCCAGCGGCCGGCTGTACCGGGCAATATAAGAGCGGGTGAGGAACGACCCCATGCTGTGGCCCATAATCAGCAGGGGCAGCCCTGGGTGGGCCTCCACCGCCTGGGCAATCAAAGCGTCTATGTCCTTAACCACGCAGGCCCAGCCGTCCTGGTCGGCAAAATGGCCCTTAATCTGGGCAGAGCGGCCGTGGCCGGCATGGTCGTTCATGTACACCGCAAAGCCCTTTTCCGCCATGTAACGGGCAAAGGGGCCGTAGCGGCCGCTGTGCTCCGCCATGCCGTGAACAATCACCAGCAGGGCCTTGGGCGCGGCACACTGCCAGCTACGGGAAAATATCTGCCCCCATCCACTACTGGCGGGGCGGAACCATTCGTTAACGGTAACACACATAGGGATGACCTCCTGAATCAAAGTTTGGGTTGTGCAGTTTGGTTTGCCTCCGGCGGGCAGGGGAACTTTTTGAAAAAAGTTCCCCTGCACCCTTCCAAAACTTTTAAGCCGTTACCTGCCGCAATGTCGCGCAGGGCTGCTTGCTCGACCACCGGCAGGGCAATGGGCCGGGTATGATTATTAATTTTTTTCTTTTTCTTTCTTTTATTCTTTTTAATTATAGTATACGCTAAATTTGCTGATATTGGCAAGGTGTTTAAAAACAGTAGGGGAATTTTTGCGCATCGCCAGAGGCCCCCCCGGAACCAGCGTCCGCCCCCGCAAAAGTTTTTGGGGATTCTTAAACCCCTTTTTTCAAAAAGGGGTTTAAGCCGCCGGAGGCAGTCCGGAGGCCGCCCGGAGGCACCCCTTTAGAAGAGGTCAAGCACATGGCAGCCCTTGCGGTAAAAGACCTGGCTGATGGCAGGGGTATCGTGGTGGAGGGCAATGCCCGGTGTCAGGGGGATGCTGGAAGCGTCCCGTGCGCCGCCCAGCAAGACGGCCAGGTCGCCCACATCCAGCGTAAGGTCCGGGTCGCCGCCGCGCTCCACCCGGTTTTCCCCACCGGGGGTGAAGGAAAGGGTAAAAACGCCGTCGTTCTCCGGCAGGATAGTGTCAGTCACCCGCAGGGATAACCGCCCCTCCCCCTTGCAGCGGCAGAGCCGCAGCAGGGTTTCCACGTCCAGGGCGCGGGCCATCCCGTTTAGGGCCGGGCGGCAGTCCATGCCGCTCAGCTCAGGGAGCAGCCCGCAAAGGTCCATATGGGCGGGAACACAGAACTGGATATCCGCAAAATTGGCGATAAAAGCCGTGCGGACAAAGTTCAGCAAACCAATCAGCGCCGTGGGCCCGGTAAAGAGGAAAGCGTCCCGCGAGGAGAAATCCGGCACACAGTGCAGGGTGTCCTTATTCCGGGTGCCCACCAGCAGGCCGCCGGGAACCCCGTCCCCGTCATACCAAACAAACACCCAGCGCTTGGCAGCCAGGGGCTTGTCCCCTTCCAGCCCCTTGTCGAATACCTGCCGCAGGCAGGAGAAGTTGATGTCCCCGTACATCCCGTCGTAAATCTCCCGCAAAGGGGAGAGGTCATCTCCGGGGAAAAGCTGGCGCACCGTACCGCCCACCTCCGGCAGGCCCCGCAAATCCCGCAGTTTCACGGTCCAGCGGACGCTTTGCCCGGCCGGGGCAAAGCCGAACTGCCGGTAATAGGCCGTGCTAAAGGGGTAGAGATGGGAGAGGGCATAGCCCTCATCCCGGAAATCCCGCAGGGCCTGGACCATGCAGGCCCTGATGGCCCCGCCCCGGCGGTTAGCCGGCTGGGTGGCCACGCCGCCCACCCCGGCCATCTTCACAATGCGCCCGTCAAAGCGCACTTCTTTGCGGTTCATCACCAAAGAGGCCACCGGGGGGCCGTCCTGGCTGAGGAAAGCGCCGTACTGCTCCTCGGTACCGTCCGGCTGGGCGCTTTGCGATTTTTCCCGCTCTTTCTCAAACTCAAAGGGGCTTTCAAAGGCCACGGCCATATTCAGGCCGGCAAGCCAGTATTCTTGTGGGCTAAGCTTTCTGGCAAACATAAAGTTGTTCCTCCTGTTCCGTAAAATTGTCGCCTAACGGGTTAGGGCTTGTTTGAAAATAGAGGAAATGACGGATTTTTGACCAGAAGCG
>CANOFK010000040.1 GCA_947565265.1 uncultured Clostridia bacterium
CCGGGATGCGGGAGAGGCTGCGGGTCTTTGTGCCCGCCGGGCAGAAAGCCCAGGCGGAGGAGATCCTCCAAAGCTTTTCCCCTGACAACTACAGAGAGGAGCCCCCCATGCAATCTTTTGAAAACCAGGCAGGACAGGCCGGCGAGCCCCAGGCCGGTTACGAATTTCTCACAGAAAAAGAAACCATGTGGGCAGAAATGCTCATGCAGCTATTGCAGGCCGGCGGCGTCCCCTGCACCTCCCTGCCCGTGTACGGCGCGGGGCTGGTCATGCGTACCGGGATGCGGGAGAGGCTGCGGGTCTTTGTGCCCGCCGGGCAGAAAGCCCAGGCGGAGGAGATCCTCCAAAGCTTTTCCCCTGACGGCGAAAACCCCCAATAACCGGCCGGTAGGTTCCTAGGGCGTGTGCGCATAAGGGTCCGCACACGTCTTTCGGGCAATTTTTGCCATCTCCCGCCTTAAAAATTTTTCAAGCACGCCAGTACAAGGGCAGCAAGCTGCTAAAAGAGCAGCAAGCTGCCCTGCAAATTCCGCATACGCAGCTTATGTGGACATACCCTAGGAGGAAACCATGGAAGTGATCCGGGTTACACCGGGCGGGCAGGAATGGCCCGCCCTTATCCAATACGCAGAAACCTGCGGCTGGGAGGCCGGGGCCCATCTTGCCGCCATCATGGGGCAAAACCAATTCGCCCATCCGTGGGAGAGCGTCTTTGCAGCGGTAGGGGAGGGGGCCTTCCTGGGTTTCTGCACCCTGCTGGAAACCGACTATTACCCCGAAAACCGCTATACCCCGTGGATCAGCACGGTGTTTGTCCAAAAAAGCCACCGGGGCCGGCGTATCAGCGGCGCCCTCATCCAAAAAGCGGCGGACTACGCACGGGATCAGGGTTTCCCCACCGTGTATATCCCCGCCGGCCAACAGGGCCTGTACGAAAAATACGGCTTTGTGGAAATCGATGAGCTGGAAAACTACGGGGGCGGGGTCGACCATATCTTTGCCAAGCCCACCGGGGCAGCGGGGGAAAACGAAGGGCGCCTGGGCGCCGGGGAGGGGTAAGGGGATGCGCAACCTGCTTTTCAGCCTGGCCTATGACGGCGCCAACTACCACGGCTGGCAGATCCAGGACAACGCCCTCACCGTGCAGGCGGTCTTTCAGCAGGCGCTGTTCCGGGTCACCGGCCAGCGGGAGGACCTCAAGTCCTGCTCCCGCACCGACGCCGGGGTGCACGCGCGGGATTTCCGGGTCAGCCTGCAAACCGAAAGCAATATCCCCTGCCGCCGGTTCCCTGCGGCCCTCAACCATTATCTGCCCGATGACGTGGCCGTCCGGTCCTGCCAGGAGATGCCGCCGGGTTTCCACGCCCGCTACAGTTGCAAGGGCAAGGAGTACTGCTACGAAATATGGAACCACCCAGTGCGGGACCCCTTCCTCCGGGGCCGGGCCCTGCACTACTGGTACCCCCTGGATGAAACCCTGCTGGACGCCGCCGCCCGCCACTATCTGGGCGCCCATGACTTCACCTCCTTCTGTACCCTGGATAAGCGGGAGAAGGGGGATATGGTGCGCACCGTCACCACCGCCCGTGTGCAGCGCCAGGGGGATAAGGTGGTGTTCACCGTAGCGGCAGACGGTTTCCTGTACAATATGGTACGCATTATGACCGGCACCCTGCTGGCTGTCCAGCAGGGCAAACTGCAAGGGGAGGATATCCCCTCCATCCTCGCCGCCGGGGACAGGGCCGCGGCAGGCCCCACGGCCCCGGCCTGCGGGCTCTACTTAAACCGGGTGTTTTACTGACCCCATCCGGGTCCGCCCAATCGCCCCATATGCCACGGGAGGTGTGTAGATGGCAAAGCACGGCAAGCATCAGGAAACAAAGGTCATCAACCTGCGGGACTACCAGCAGGAGCAGGCCCCGCCCCCGGCAGAGGGGGAAGAAGGCCCCCTGGTAGAGGTAGAATACGAGGACAGGCAGGCACAAGAGGCGTACGCCAAAAAAAAGGCCCAGCGCCGGTTGCCCAAGGCCGTGTACCAGATCTCCCTGGTGCTGCTGGCCGTGGTGGTCGGCCTGTCCCTCTGGGTCAACCGCCAGTACCTTACCTGGGACAACATGAAGGAGTGGGCCCGCTACCAGCTCAAGGGCCCCCAGGGGGGCGACGGCTACCCGGTGCCCATCATCGGGGCCAATGTGTACGCATCCAACTTCCTGGCCCATAACGGCTCGGCGCTTACGCTGAGCAATACCGCCCTCACCCTGGTCAACGGCGACGGCAAAGAGGAGATGTCCATCCGCCACAACCTCAACCGGCCGGTGCTGCAAGCGGCAGGGGGCAGGTACCTGCTGTACAATGCCGGCAGCACCGGGTACATGGTGGTGTCCGGCGGCCAGGCCGTGCTGGAGGCCAACAGCCCGGAGGACATTATCACCGGGGGCATTGCCCCCAACGGCCGGTACGCGCTGGGGCTGGAGGGCACCCACGGGGCCTCCAAGCTGGAAGTATATATGCGGGACGGCACCCTGCAATATGAGTACCCCTTTGCCGAAGATTACATCACCGCCATTGCCCTGAATTACGACGGCACCCACGGGGCGGTCTGCACGGTGCGGGGCGAAAAAGGGGAGATGGTGTCCCGGCTGACCGTGTTCGATTTCCGGGAGCCCGACCCCATTGCCCAGTACGAAACACGGGACAACCTGCTGCTGGCCGCCGGCTGGGGGGAGAACGGGGTCATCTACGGCGTAGGGGACGCGGCCATGCTCTCCGCCCGCTCCGGCGATTACCAGTTTACCGAGTACGGCTACCAGGGCCGGTCCCTCACCGCCTGCTGTTTCAGCGCGGGCCGGGTGTTCCTGTCCATCTCCGCCTACCAGCACGCCGGGGCCAGCACCCTGCTGGTGTTTAACGGCAACGATGCCTACGGCGAGGGCAACCCCGTGCGCATGGAGTTCGACCAGCGCGTCGAGGCCATCTCGGCCTTTGGGGGCACGGTGGGGCTGCTGGTAGGGGGCGGGGTGGTTTTCTGCGATTACGCCACCGGCCAGCAGTTGGGCCGGGCAGATGCCGGCGCGGACGCCAAAGGCATTGCCCTTGCCAGCGAGGGGAAGGCCTATGTGCTGGGGGTCAGCGAGGTGCGCACCGCGGAGATCAGTTGACCCCCTGCCCCAAAAGAAAGAGAACTGTAAGGACTTAGCCCTTGTGAAAACGCCCGAACTGTGCTACAATCTATGGTAACGTGCCCCGGCGGGGGGCGCAATACCGCTTTTGTCAGGAGGAGATATGAATGGGATACATCCTGGACGGCGCCGTGATCGCGGTGTGCCTGATCTGTGTGCTGGTGGGTGTCCAGCGGGGGTTCATCCGGTCGGCGGTGCACTTTTTGGGCTCGGTCATTGCCGCGTGCCTGGCCTCGGTGCTGGGCGGCGCGGTGGCCCAGTGGCTGTTCGATACCCTGTTCCGCGGCGCCATGGTGGAGAAGATCAATGAAACCCTGCAAAGCCTGGGCGCTGAAAACGCCGTGGCCGCCATCCAGCAGGTGCTGGACTCCCTGCCCGACTTTCTGGTGCGGGCTATGGAGGAGGCCGGCGTCACCGTGTCCAGGATCAGCGGCGAGATCACCAACCAAAGCAGCCAGGCCGCGGGGATGATCGCCGACTACCTGGCCCCGGTATTCGTGGGCTTTTTAAAGGTGCTGGCCGTCATCGTGCTCTTCTTCCTGCTGATGACCCTGGTACGTCTGCTGGCCCATCTGGTGGGCAATATGTTCCGCTTGCCCATCCTGGGCCAAATCGACGGCCTGCTGGGGGGCGTGTTCGGGTTCCTGCTGGCCCTTTTGGCCGTGTGGGTGGTGGTGGCCGCCGTCACCGTGTTCATCCCCGTGCTGGATACCGCCACCCGCTACCAGGTGGACCAGGTCCTGGGCCAGTCCATGATCGCCAAGCTGTTCATGCAGTCCAACCCCCTTAAAGGTATGTTTGCCTGAAACAATACATAAAGAAAAGGCGGCGCAAACCGGGCGGCGGGCATTTTATGCCCCCGGCGGCCTGCCCGCCAAATCCATGGATAAAATGATAAGGGAACAGAAAAGATATGGAGATAGTGGAGAAAGAAAACGGAAAGGGAAAGGAAAGCCCCATGCCCCCAGTAAAACAACCTGCCAGCCGTATCCTCACCATACCCAACGCCATGTCGGCCCTGCGCATTGTGGTGGTGCCGTTTTTCGCGGTATACTACCTGCGGGGCCAACTGCCGGCCGCGGTGGGGTTTTTGCTGCTTTCCGGCCTTACGGATATGCTGGACGGCTGGGTGGCCCGGCGCTTTAACCAGGTCACGGACCTGGGCAAAATGCTGGACCCCTTTGCCGACAAGCTGACCCAGGGGGTGGTGGCCCTGTGTGTGGCCGTGCGGTTCCCGGCCATCCGGCCGCTGTTGGCCCTGTTCATCTTTAAAGAGCTCTTCATGCTCTGCTGCGCGGCGGTGCTGCTGAAAAAGCACAAGCGCCCCTGCGCCGCCAAGTGGTACGGCAAGGTGGCCACGGTGATGTTCTACGTGTCCGTATCGGCCATTGTGGCCATGGACGGCGTGGGGCTGATGAAGCCCAGCACCTTCAACGTGCTGGCCTATGCGCTGCTGGGGGCCACGGGCCTTATGATGGCCTACGCCGCTATCAAGTACTTCCAAATCTTCCTGCGCATCCTCCGGGGCGAGGAGCAGGGCCGGCAGGGCCCTGCGGTTGCCGGCGGGGAAAATCCCCCGCAAAAAAAGAAAAATTAAAGGCCTGTTAATAAAAAGCGCCCCTGTTTGTAGTATAATAAGGGCTGCCCACCGTATCCAACCGGCACGTGCGCGCGGCCCCTGCAAAGGGGCGGGCGCTTTCGTGCTTTATCTATACGTAGTCTATCCCCAGCGGGAAAGCCGGGGGGAAAGGAAAATACCCATGACGATGCTGTGTACGCGCTGCCATAAAAGGCCGGCCACTGTATTCATCTCCCATTCCAACAACGCCAAGGAGATGAAAGGCTACTGCATTACCTGTGCCAAAGAGCTGGGCCTACAGCCGGTAAGCGACCTGATGGACAACATGATGGACGCCCTGAAACGCCAGACCGGCCTGACCGACGAGGAACTCCAGGAGGCCACCGAGCAGATGACCCAAATGATGCGCATGGACGCCCAGGAGGCCGGGGAAGAGGGCTGGGAGGACGACTTCTCCCCCGGGGGCGCCGCTACCCTGCCCACGGAAATGATGCTGGGGGGCCGCCCCGGCGAAAACGGCGGCGAGGGCAGCCGCCCCGGCGCCAATGTCCGGGACCGCCAGGAGGGCGGCCGCAAAAAGAAGCGCCGGCATATCCAAAACTACTGCAACGACCTGACCGGCCGGGCCCGCCGGGGGGAGCTGGACAATATCATCGGCCGGGAAAAGGAGATCGAGCGGGTGGTGCAGATCCTCTCCCGCCGCACCAAAAACAACCCCTGCTTAATCGGCGAGCCCGGCGTAGGCAAAACCGCCGTGGCCGAGGGCCTGGCCCTGCGCATCGCCCAGGACCAGGTGCCGGTGCGCCTGCGGGATAAGGAAGTGCACCTGCTGGACCTGACCGCCCTGGTGGCCGGCACCCAGTTCCGGGGCCAGTTCGAAAGCCGCATCAAGGGCCTGATCGAAGAGGTCAAAGCCGACGGCAACATCATCCTGTTCATCGACGAGGTGCACAACCTGGTAGGCACCGGCGACGCCGAGGGCAGCATGAACGCCGCCAACATCCTCAAGCCCGCCCTCTCACGGGGGGAGATCCAGGTCATCGGCGCCACCACCTTCAACGAGTACCGCAAGTATATTGAGAAAGACGCGGCCCTCGAGCGCCGTTTCCAGCCCGTCACCGTCAACGAGCCCTCCCTTGAGGACGCGGTACAGGTGATTTTGGGCATCAAAAGCTACTACGAAAGCTACCACCGGGTCACGGTGTCCGAGGCCGTGGCCCGGCGCATGGTGGTGCTGGCCGAGCGCTACATCAGCGACCGCTACCTGCCCGATAAGGCCATCGACCTGCTGGACGAGGCCTGTGCCTGCGCGGCCCTGCGCAACAAGCAGTTGGAGGAGTACGACCGGATGGAACGGGACCTGAACCGCCAGCGGGTCCGGGAGCAGGACTTGTCCAACCCCGGCAACGCCACGGTGGATTACGAGGAGCTGGCCAAAACCCACTACCACATCGCCACCCTGGAGGAGGGCCTGGACCGGCTGCGCAACAGCGGCGTGTTCGCCCCGGTAGAGGAGGCGGACCTGGCCTATGTTATCGAGCTCTGGACGGGCATCCCCGCCGCCAAAATCGAGGCCGGGGACCTGCAAAAGCTGGCCGGGCTGGAGTCCGTGCTCAAAAAGCGCATCATCGGCCAGGATGAAGCCGTCCGGGCCGTGTCCGCGGCGGTACGGCGCAGCCGGGTGCAAATCAGCCCCCGCCGCCGGCCCGCGTCCTTTATCTTCGTAGGCCCCACCGGCACCGGCAAAACCGAGCTGGTCCGCGTCCTCAGCGAAGAGCTCTTCGACACCCCGGAAACCATGATCCGCCTGGATATGTCCGAGTATATGGAAAAGCATTCGGTGTCCCGGCTGGTGGGCTCGCCCCCCGGCTATGTGGGCTACGACGAAGCCGGCCAACTGACGGAAAAGGTGCGCCGCCGCCCCTACTCGGTGCTGCTGTTTGACGAGATCGAGAAAGCCCACCCGGACGTAATGAACATCCTCCTGCAAATCCTGGACGAGGGCCGCATCACCGACGCCCACGGCCGCACGGTTAACTTTGAGAACACCGTGATCGTCATGACCTCCAACGCCGGCAGCGACCGGAAGGAAGGGGCCCTGGGCTTTGCCAAAACCGCCGAGGATATGAGCCGGGAGAAGGCCCAAAAGGCCCTTAGCGATTTCCTGCGCCCCGAGTTCCTAAGCCGCATCGACGAAACCGTGGTGTTCCGCCCGCTCAGCGAGGCCGACTACACCCAAATCGCCGGGCTGATGCTGGAAGAGTACGTGGGCTCCCTGGGGGAGAAGGGCATTGCCTTCCGCTACGACCAGGCGGTCTGTGCCTGCCTGGCCCACGGCGCCATAGGCGGCAAATCCGGCGCACGGGACCTGTGCAACCATATCCGCCGGGAGGTAGAGGACAAGATCGCCACCCTGCTGGTGGGCCAGGGCGAGGGCGCTGTCAGCGCCGTGGCCCTCACCGCCCCGGAGGGCCGGTTGCAAGTGGAGGCCCTCTGATGCCCAGCCTACAGTTGCGCAAAGCCACCCCGGCCGATATCCCCGCCATGGCCGGGCTGTATGAGCAGGCCCGGCAGGCCCTGGCCGCCGCCGGGGTCAACCAGTGGCAAGACGGCTACCCCAACGCCGCCAGCGCCGGGGCGGACGTCCAAAGCGGTACCGCTTATGTGCTGGTAGAGGGGGGCCGGGTGGTGGCCTGTGCCTGCCTGGCCTTTGGCCAGGAACCCACCTATGCGGTTATCGAGCAGGGCAACTGGCTGGGGCAGGGCCCCTACGGGTACCTCCACCGGGTGGCCGTGTCCGGGGCCGCCAAAGGCCGGGGGGCGGCAGGCCGGTTTTTTGCCGAGCTGGAACGCCAGGCGCGGGCCCAGGGGCTGGGGGCCATCCGGGGGGACACCCACCGGGACAACCGGCCCATGCAGCGGGTGATGGCCAAAGCCGGCCTCACCCTCCGGGGCGTCATCTATGTAGAGGACGGCACCCCCCGCCTAGCCTACGAAAAGCTGCTCGACGGCTAGAGCCGTTTTTGCTCGGTTTGGCCCGTTTGAAAATAGAGGAAATGGCTGTTCTTTGCAAGGAAAAACCGGTTGGCAGCCCCATCAGCGCCGTCCCCCGCCCTTTTCAAACAGGCAAACAGTAAAAGTTTCGTCTTCTCACCTGCCGGTTCGGTCGGCTCGTGACGGCCACTCCCAGTGGCCCTCGCCCTTTTCAAAGGTGGCGGGGTTCTTAGGG
>CANOFK010000041.1 GCA_947565265.1 uncultured Clostridia bacterium
TGCCCTCCTATTGGTTCCTTTCGGAGATTATGTAAAGTGAAGAGGAGGGTTCAATTTGCCAAAAATGATACGGGTGCTGGTGGTGGATGACTCCATCATTGCCCGCAAGACGATCATGGAGGGGCTGGCCAAGTCACCGCGTATTGAAATAGCCGGCTACGCCATCAATGCGATGGACGCTGAGAACAAGGTGAAACAGCTAAAACCCGATGTGATGACCTGCGACGTACAGATGCCCGGCATGACCGGCATCGAGTTTTTGAAAAAGCTTTTGCCCCAGCACCCCCTGCCGGTGGTGCTGGTATCCTCCTTGAACCTGAAGGTGTTTGACGCCCTGCACGCCGGGGCGGTGGGCTTTGTGCGCAAACCGGACGGTGTGCAGAGCCGGGAGGGTTTCATCAATTCCCTGGCCGAGGCGGTGATCGAAGCGGCCAGCGCCAAAGTGCGCCGGCCCGCTATGGTAAGGGAGCAGCCGGATCTTTCGGCGGCCCTCAACATGGCGCCCCTGGCGGTTTCCCAGCCGTACCTTATTGGCCTGGGGGCCTCTACCGGCGGCACGGAGGCTACCTTGGAGGTCATGAAACGCCTGCCGGCGGATATCCCCGGCATGGTGATCGTGCAGCATATGCCGCCGGGGTTTACCAAAATGTATGCCGAGCGGCTAAACCGCCTGTGCCGCATGGAGGTGCGGGAGGCCGTAAACGGCGACCGGCTCCACAAGGGGCTGGCCCTGGTAGCGCCCGCCGATTTACAGTGCCGGGTAAACCGGACCGCCGCCGGGGAGTATTACGTTTCCTGTACGCCCGGGGAGAAGGTCAGCGGCCACAGGCCCTCGGTAGACGCGCTGTTCCACTCCATGGCGGAAAACGTAAAGTGCAAGATGATCGGCATCATCATGACAGGCATGGGCTCTGACGGGGCCGAGGGCCTGTTGCGGATGCGCCGGGGCGGGGCGTATACCATCGGGCAGGATGAGGAATCCAGCGTGGTGTACGGTATGCCCGGCGTGGCCTTTGAGCGGGGCGCGGTGTGCGAGCAGGCCAGTTGCGAGCGTATCGCCAGCGTACTGATGCGCAGTTTGCAGGCAGGTAAATAGGTTTTGGGGCCCAGGGCCTTAAAACCCTGATAAAGAATTTCATAAATAATCGGATGGCCTCTTAATTTTTTCATGGGGCCATCCGACTATTTATGTAGAACTGTATGAAATGGATGGCTATCCAAATTGTCCATCATCGCCCCATTTGGAAAAGAGGGATGAAATATGATTACAATGCCCCAAAAGATCGGCCCGCTGAACAGCCGGGTACGGGTAAACCAGACACGCCAGCCTGCCCCCGCCACGCCTGGGCAGGTAGCCCATAGCGGGGAAAGCTTTGATAAAGTGACGTTAAGCGCCAGGGAAGGGGCGGAGCCCCAAAAGCTGGAGTTGCAAAGCAAACTTTCCCAGGAGGTGCGCACCGCCACCACCACAGGTACCCTGGCAGCCCTGCGCCGGCAGGTACAGGCTGGGGAATACCAGATAGACGCCGGTAGCATCGCCAAAAAGCTGTTGCTGCTGGGGGAGGTTTAAGTTGGAGCCGGTATATCAGCAGTACCTGGATCATCTGGAGGAACTGAGCGCCCTGCTGGAAAAGATGACCGGTACGGCAAACCGTAAAGCCGCCGCTGCCCGTGTAGGAGACCTGGTCAAGGTAGACGCCTGCATGAAAGAGGAGCAGGCGTATAGCATGAGCCTGCGGAGCATGGACCAGCGCCGGGATAAGATGCTGAAGGCCATGGGCCTGGAAGGGCTGACCCTTTCCCAGCTAAGCGCCCATTATCCGGCAGCGTTAAAGGCCCAGGCCGCCAAAGCGGCCGAGCGGGCCCTTACCCAGTTTGAAAGCTACCGCAGCGCCGCCAATGCGGCCAAAACCACCATGGAGCTGGCCCTACGGGACATCGAGCGGATGTTCCCGGCAGAAGGGGCGCCTCCGGCCGCGGATCCCGCCGTGGAACCGCCGCCGCGGATGAAGACAGACTTCCGCGCATAGGGCGCGGCTTGCCGTAAAGCGGCGAACACATCCCCGCCCTTTTGGGCGCGGTGGATATGACCCCAACAGACAGGGAGGTTTTTACCCATGAGCACAATATCTACGTTCAGTGGCTTTACAATGGCGCGGCTGGGCATTATGGCCTCGCAAAAAGCGCTGGAAGTCACTGGCAATAACATATCCAACATCAATACCGTCGGCTACACCCGCCAGGCCCTGGACCAGCGGGCGCTGTACATCGGCGGCGCGGATATGTACGCCTCGCAGTTTGACGTGCGGGTGGGCGCAGGCGCGCTGACCACCGGCGTTTCCCAACTGCGGGACCCGTACCTGGATATCCGCTACCGCAACGAGGCCGCCAATGTGGGCTTTTACGCTGGTAAATACTCGGTTTTACAGAGTATTTCCGCCATCTTCGATGAGGTAGGCAAGGGTGAAGAGGACAACGGCGTTATTGAGGCCGCCCTCAGCGACTTGCTGGAAAAGCTGCAAAACTTCAACACCGAGCACGCCGGCAACGAGTCCTATGACACGATGGTGCGCCAGTCTGCCCAAAACCTCATTACCTGGTTCAACGAGTATTCAAAAGAGTTGGACCGGGTCTACCAGAGTACCCAGAAAGAATTTACGGGGCAGATGGGCACGGTCAACAACCTGCTGCGGAAGATACGGGAACTGAACGAGAGCATCAAAAAGGCCGAGATCAACAGCGGCGCCCTCTCCGACGACCAGCTCAAAGAGGGCATGGTAGGCGAGCGGGGCCAGCAGGCCCTGGAGTTGCGGGACCAGCGCAATATGCTCATCGACGAGCTGGCCCAGTACCTGCCCATTGACGTGACCTATTCCGACGAGCCCATTGGTTCGGGCATGACGGTGGAGAAACTGACCATCACCCTTAAGGGCGACAGTTCGGCAGTCCTGGTGGACGGCATCTACTGTGGGCAGCTATCCGTGCGGCAGGTGATGAAACAAAAGCTGGACGCCAATGGTAAACCCATGGTGGATGGGAACAACAACCCCATTATGGAAGAGGTTGACGACGAGTACCTGCGGATGGACATCTCCATTTTGGAGGATGCACGGGGCAAGCATAAAGACCGCGGGCCCGGCTCGGCGGCCAACGGTTACCCCCGGCAGTTGGAGGACCAGGACGTTAAGATGGGCTCCCTGCAAGCCATCCGGGAAATGCTGATTAAAAACGGCGAGTACTCCACCCCGGAGGAGATCAATGGTATAAAGGATCCCGTGCCGGGTTTGGGCGACCCCCAGGCTGCCACCAAACGGGGTATACTCTACTACAAAAAAGCCCTGGACGCCCTGGCCAACAAGATCGCCAAGGTGTTCAACGAGGCCAACAACATTGCCCCGGATCCCGCCAAAGGGCCGGATGACGGGGTCAACACATTCTTTAAATATGATGCTGCCAACAATAAATTTGAACAGGATGCAAACGGCAACTATGTCCCCAAGGATGAATATAAGGACTATATAGAGTCTTTCGGCAACCTGTTCAGCAACAGCGGCGACGGGGATAATGCCGACGGCATTACGGCGGCCAACATCTCCATCTCTTCCAAGTGGTCCCACGGCGAGATCAAGATCGTGCAGACCAAGAACCCCGACGATATGGTGGAGGATCCCGACAATCCGGGGGTCAAGCGGCCTGCCAGCACGGCCAGCACCAACATTGCCCACCTGATTTCCGCCATGCAGCAGGACTACGAGTTTAAGCCTGGCGATACCTTCCCCGGTGCCGCCAGTGCCGGCACCACCTTCTTTACCGGTAGTTTCCACGAGATGCTGGACTACATCAACGGCATTTTGGGCGATGAAACCCGGGTGACGGGGAATATCCTGGATAACTACAACATCACGGCCCAGGAGCTGGATATGAGCCGTGACTCTGTTTCCGGCGTAGACCTGAACGACGAGGCCGTCAACATGATGGCGTTCCAGAAGTCCTATTCCGCGGCCTGCCGCCTGCTGACCACCTTGGACGAAATACTGGATAAGCTCATCAACGGCACAGGCCGGGCCGGGCTGTAAGTAAGCATATCCGCGGCTAAAAAAGCCGCAAACCATAAATTTTCAGGAAAGAAGTGAGGCAAATGGTTCGGCGTATCACCACCAACGGGATGATGCAAAGCTATAAGTATAACCTGATGAAATCCTACAATAACCTGGCAGGTATCACGGAGAAAGTGACCACCCAGCGCAATTTCAACTCCTATGCGGAAAGCCCCGCCAAGGCCAGCCAGGCCTTCCAGTTGCGCCGCAGCCGCTGGAATACGGAAAACCAGATCGCCAACAGCAAGCAGGTAAGGCACAAGTTCCAGCAGGCCTGGGACTGCCTGGAGGACTCCTACCAGGATCTGGGCCATAAAATGGCCAACTATTCCCTGCTGCGTGCCCAGAATAACCCGGATGCCGGCGGACGCCAGGCGCTGGGCGAACTCATCCGCGGCGTGGCGGACTCCATGATGGAAACCATGAACGCCAAGTATGGCGAAAACTTCATTTTCTCCGGCGCGGACGGCCAGACGGTGCCTTTTAGCTGGGGCCCGGATGGCGAGGTACTGTACCGGGGCATGAGCGTGGAGGTAAAAGCCCCCAGCGTAGAGGACATACAAAAAGATGACACCTGGATGCAGGACCCTGCCTATGCGGACTTCCTCAAGCTGTACAACACCGTGGAGAAAGAGCACACCTATGTAGACCTGGGCATGGGCATGACCGAGGACGCCAATAGCAAGCTGATTGATTCCAGCGCGTTTGATACGGCCCTCAGCGGCATCGACATGATCGGCTACGGCAAGTCCAGCAGCGTTACCCTGGATGACGGCACCGTGGTGAACGATATGCCGGACAATATCATCTCCATTATCCGGGAGATTGGCGATATCCTTTCCGAGTGCAGCCCGGAAGATGGCGCCTACCCCACAGACCCCAAGTATGACCAGTACGGCGGCGCCAAAAAGCGGGTAGATGCCCTGGAGAAACAGTTGGAGAACAAGCTGAATGACCTGCACGCCAATTTCGTGGAGTTGGACACCCGCGCCAGCTTTGTAGAGGCCAATGAGCTGCGCCTGGAGTCTATGGACGACTCCCTCAACGAGCAGATCGTCGACATTGAGGACATTGACCCGGCCGATGCCATCACGGCCCTGATGTGGGCCCAGTACTCTTACAATGCCGCCCTGCGCATTGGCACCAACATTCTGTCCCAGTCGCTGATTGATTATATGAATTGAGCCGCTTATTTTGAACCATCTTTGATATTGTCCTAATATTTCTGAAAGAGGGGATTATGTGTGGGCCCGTTGATTGAGATTAAGACCGTTCCAATCGAAATAGAGATGAAAACCACCAATGCGCAACTGCTTTACTCCCGTGGCACGGCCGAAATGGAGGTCAGCCGGGAGAAAGGTGGTCTCAGCATCAAAAGCCGCCCCATCAAACTGAATGTGGACTCTTTCCAGGCGCGCAGTTCGGTGCGCCCAACCACCATGCAAAGTGTAAAACAGGCCGCGCAGTCTGGCAAGCAGGCCGCTTACCAGGCAACAGCCACCTACGCCAAACGGGGCCAGTTGGTTATGGATGCCCAGTTGGGCCAGGAGCTGATCACCCAGTTCGCCCAGGAAACCCAGGACGCCCAGATGGGCCGCAGCGTAGAGGACTTTGGCTTGGGCTTTTTGCCCGAGGGCGGCATTGACCTGAACTGGGAGCCCGGCCAGATGCAGATACGCTATGAGATGGATAAGCTGAATTTTGACTGGAAGACTAATGGTATGGGATTCCAGTTCGTGCCTGGCGACATTGAGTTTACCATGACCCAGCGCCCGGAGGTTATCATCAAATACGTAGGCGGCGCCGTGTATGTTCCGCCTTCGTCCGACCCCAACTACCAGCCGGTTGATGTGCGGGCCTAAAAGGCAGGAGGGCAAGCCTTGAATATCGCAACCAAATATTTCGGTGACATCCAAGTCAATGCCGGGGATGTGCTGTCATTCCCCAAGGGCCTCTTTGCCTTTGAGGAGGAAACAGAGTTCTTGTTGCTGCCGTTTTCCGGCAGCAGTGGCACCTTGCTGTGCTTGCAAAGCGTGGCCACCCCCCAACTGGCCTTTGTGGCGATGAACCCCTTTTCCCTGGATCCGGCCTATGCGCCTGTGTTGCAGCCGGAAGAGTTAGAGGCCCTGGGGGTCAAGGACAGCCGGGAGCTGTCCTACTACGTGCTGTGCGCGGTAAAGAACCCGGTTTCCAGCAGCACGGTGAACATGAAGTGCCCGGTAGCCGTCAATGAGGACACAGGTATGTGTATGCAGGTGATCCTGGACGGCGAGGGCTACGGTATGCGGCATTTGCTGGCAGAATTTCAGGAGAGGGAGGGGTAATGCTATGTTGATCCTTCGCCGGAAGGCCGGGGAATCCTTCCTCATTGGGAATGAAGTGAAGGTGACGGTCATCGCGACCAAAGACAAAGAGGTGCAGATCGCCATTGACGCGCCCAAAGAAGTGCCAGTGCTGCGCAGCGAACTGGCCTACGCCATGAGCGCCAACCGGGACGCGGCTGAGGAACAGAGCCTGCCCCAGGAACTGCTGGCAGCTTTCTCCATGCTGACCCAGGAAAGGCCGGAGCATCCCCCAAAACCAGAATAAAAAGGCGGAGCAGTGAAAGCTGCTCCGCTTATTTTTTGGCACTTTGGCCTATCGGCACAGACCGTGGCAAAAGGTTTTGTAGACCCAGTTGGGCCCAATTAGGCTCAGTCGTCGTGCCGGGGCGCGCCCAGGCGCATTTCCCCGTTTTCCCCTAGGCTGTGCCGGGGGTGCTGAGAAACCTGCTGGCAGGCAGCCATCAGTTGGGCCGTAACGGCCGCGCTGTAACGGCTCTCATAAATACTCAACATAGGCACGCCTTCGCTTTCCGGCACCACAATATATTTGGCCGGCAGGCTGGTCAGGGCCAGGGCAATCACATCCGTGCGGCAGCGCTCGCAGTTGCACATATGAAACCGCTCAATATACTTGTCTACCTTATCCTCCACCAGCGCCTGCATCACGTTCAAATAGGTAACGCCCCCCGGCTTTTTTTCGGGCTCCGGCTCTGGTTCCGGCGCGGGTTGGGGTGCAGGTGCCGGTTCCGGCTGCGGTTCCGGTACAGGCTCTGGCAAAGGCTCCGGTTCCGGTTCAGGCTGAGGCGCCGGCTGGGGCGCCGGTACAGGTTCCGGTTCCGGCGCCGGCTGAGGGGCCGCGGGCTCCTCCTCCAGGCCGGCCAGCAATTCTTCTTCCAGTGCGCCGCGGATGGCCTGGGCCACCTCCTCACTGTTATCTTCCGGGGCCGCGGGGGCAGCGGGGCTGTGGGCACGCTTGGGGGCGTTCCCGGCCTCGCCCGGTTCTGTAAGCAGGTTCAGTACATGGGCGGTCTTGTTGGACTTGGATGACTTGGAATTTGCCATACTAACACGCTTCCTTTCTCAAAAAATTCTCCTTCCGGCAGGGCTCATATGCCCAAAAGCTCGTCCAGCAGGGCCTGGAAGTCAAGCGACGGGTTAGAGCGCGGCGCATAGGAGAGCACGCTTTCCCCGTGGGCAGGGGCCTCTGCCACCACCACGCTGGTACGGATCTTGGTGTCCAGCACCCTGGTGTCCAGCTTACGGGCAATCTCGCTGGAAAGTTCCAACACCTCCCGGTTCAGGGTGAGCCGGTTGTTGAATTTGTTCAGCAGGATCCCCAAAATCCGCAGGTCAGGGTTGTAGTATTTGCGCACGGTGTTGATGGTGTCCCGTATCTGGGAAATACCCAGCAGGCTCAATATCTCCGGCGCCATAGGGATGATCAACGCGCCGGAGGCCACATAGGCGTTAATGGTCAGCACATTCAGGGCAGGGG
>CANOFK010000042.1 GCA_947565265.1 uncultured Clostridia bacterium
GGGGTTTTGGAAGGTGCGGGTGAGGATCTCCTCGTCGGTAACATGGAGGATGTCCTTATACACCTGCTTGGCGGGCTTGCCGTTGAGGCTGCCCAATATGTAGCGGGCCCGGTCCGTGTTGGAGGCGATGAAACGGTAATCGCCCAACTGGTGGTAGATGTTCTCTTTATAGGCCTTGACCCGGCCCCCCAGGTTGCGTACCAGGCCGTAGGCCACGGCGTCCTGGTAGACCCGGCCGTTGGCGGAAACCCGGCCCTGGTCGCCGGTGCCGCCCATCAGGCAGACATTGCGCCGGCGCAGTACCGTGTTGATGGTGGTGAGCACGCAGGCGTCGTTGCCGCTGCAAAAATCGATGCAAACCGTGTTTTCCTCGGCGGCCTGGACGGTTTTCATGTCCGCCTCCAGCCGGCGGATATACTTGGCGGGCATGGTGGAGGCTTCCTCCAGCACGTTGGCCGTGGCGCGGACGCCGTCATAAAAAGCGATGACCACCACGCCGCGCTCTACCACGGTGGTGCGGTAGCCCATGCCGATGCACCCGATGCTGGGCACGCCGGGGAACTGCTTTTCAAGCTCTTGCACGTGCTTTTCAAACTGCTCGTTGGTGGATAGTAGCATGATAAACTGCGGGGTATGCAGGCCGCGGAGCGCTTCGTCCAGGTTGCCGCTCTGGCTCATACCAAAGAATTGTTTCAAGCTGTTGTCACTCCCCTATGGTTGGTTTTAAGGCAACACCGCACAAAGACCGGCCTACGGCCTTTGCATACGATCTGCTTGCCTATTTTCCGTCATAGCACACAGCTTTCGCTTGCCAATCGCCAGATTGACGGCGCTCAATCTGTGCACTCTGACGAAAAATCTGACGGCGCAACGCGCGCACAATCTTTGTGCGGTGTTGCCTTAAGCTATCTTCTCTGGTAAAGATTATACGTGAAAACCGGGCGGCTGTCAACTGCGGATATTGGGGGGGCAGGGGAGGCGGGCTTTCATCATTGACAAATACCCCCTTGGCTAGTATAATATGGAAAGGGTGGGCTGTGCCCATCCAGTTTTCACATGAGGGAGTGTGGAGTATGATGGACAGTATTCGCAAGAAGATTACGACCTGCCTGATTGTTACGGTGGTGCTGGCTTTGCTGGCCGTAGGCGCCGCGAGCATCTGCCTGACCTACCGCAACACCCTGACCACGGTGGAGGGCATGATGGGCGAAACGGCCCTGCTGGCCTCCCAGCGCATTACCCAGGAACTGACGGCTTATAAAAACGTGGTAATAGATACGGGCTGTGTGCCGCAACTGGCAGACAGCAGCGTGCCCGTGGAGGAAAAGCGCGCCATTATGGATGAGCGGGTGGCCATGCACGGTTTCCAGCGGGGGAACGTGATCGGCCTGAACGGGGTCAGTATTTTTGACGGCAAAGACTACTCTGACCGGGAGTATGTGCAGCGGGCCATGGCGGGGGAGGTGTATGTTTCCCAGCCTTTGGTCAGCAAGGTGACCGGGGAGCTTTCCATTATGGTGGCGGCCCCCCTGTATGCCGGCGGCCAGCACGGGGCGGACATTGTGGGCGTGGTCTACTTTGTGCCCCCGGAAACCTTTTTGAATGACATTGTGTCCTCGGTGCGGGTCAGCGGCAGCAGCCGGGCCTATATGCTGAACCGGGCGGGCGACACCATTGCGGACGCCACCCTGGAAACCGTCACCACCCAGAACATCGGCCGGGAGGCCCAGACGGACAGCTCGCTGAAGGAGCTGGCGGCGATCCACCAGGCCATGTGCCAGGGGCAGGCGGGCTTTGGCAGCTTTAACGCCCAGGACGGCCCCCGCTTTGCGGCCTACGCCCCGGTGGATGGCACGGACGGTTGGAGCCTGGCTGTGACCGCCTTGCAGCGGGACTATTTGGGCGATACATACTTCTCTATTATTGTGAACCTGGCGGTGATCCTGCTCTCCATTTTGGCCTCGGTGGTGGTGGCGCTGAAACTTTCCACCAACATCAGCCGCCCCATGCGGGCCTGTGCCCAGCGGATGAAACGGCTGGCTGCGGGCGACCTTTCCTCCCCTGTGCCCGAAACCGTTGGCCGGGACGAAACCGCAGAACTCACCCGCTCTACCGGGGAGCTGGTGGCAGGGCTCAACGGGATCCTCCATGACATCAGTTTCCTGCTGACCCAGATGGCGCAGAAGAATTTT
Source organism: uncultured Clostridia bacterium (assembly GCA_947565265.1). Classification (GTDB taxonomy): domain Bacteria; phylum Bacillota; class Clostridia; order Oscillospirales; family Acutalibacteraceae; genus Acutalibacter; species Acutalibacter caecimuris. The sequence continues at coordinate 2,193 of CANOFK010000042.1, forward strand.
GACATCCGTTCGTTCCACCGGGAAGCCTATGTGGGCGAGTTTGAAACCATTTTGCAGGCCATGCGCGGGCTGAAGGAACAGATGAACGCCACCATGCGCCAGATAGACGCCGCCGCGGGGCAGGTTTCGGCCGCCAGCGGGCAGGTTTCCTCCGGGGCCCAGACGCTGAGCCAGGGGGCTATGACCCAGGCGAGTTCGGTGCAGGAACTGGCCGCCACCATCACCGATATCTCCGCCAGCGCCCGGCGCACCTCGGCCGCGGCCGAGCAGGCCGGCGTGTTTGTGGGCCAGGCCGGGGCCCAGTTGGGGGCCAGCGTAGAGGCGGTAGGCGAACTGAACGGGGCAATGGGCAAGATCTCCGGCTCCTCCCAGGAGATCGCCAAGATCATCGCCACCATTGAGAACATTGCCTTCCAGACCAATATCTTGGCCCTGAACGCCGCGGTGGAGGCCGCCCGGGCCGGGGAAGCGGGCAAGGGCTTTGCGGTGGTGGCCGAAGAGGTGCGCAACCTGGCCACCCAGTCGGACGAGGCGGCCAAGGCTACCAGGGAATTGATAGAGGGCTCTATGGCCACGGTGGCTGAGGGCAACGAGGCCGTGGGCCGGGTGACCGGCGCCTTGGAGCGCACCAGCCAACTGGCCGGCCAGGTGACGGCCCAGATGGACATTGTGGTGCAGGCGGTGGAGAGCCAGACCAGCGCCATCGCCCAGGTAACGGAGGGGGTCGAGCAGATCTCCTCGGTGGTGCAGACCAACAGCGCGACCGCGGAGGAGAGCGCCGCGGCCAGCGAGGAGCTTTCCGCCGAGGCGGGCAGCCTTAAGCAACTGGTGGACCAGTTTACTTTGGGCCAGGACTAGGGCTTTTAGAGAAAGCCGGAAAAGCCAGAAAAGCCGCCCTTTGCCCATAAGGGGCCATATGCTGTGTGAGAAATCCCCGCTAACCGGAAGGTTGACGGGGATTTTTTTGCACCACCCCGGCCGAAAAAAGCCTTGACATTTTGACCGGGCTGTTATAGGCTTGTTTTAAGTATAATCGTATAAAGGGGACAGAGGGGGCCTGGGGGCGGGCCCTGCCCCTGGGAGGTTTAGCCATGACAAAGGCAAGGAACAACACCATCGACCTGTTGCGGCTGATAGGGGCGTTTGCCGTTATCTGCCTGCACAATTTTAGCGGCAGCAATGTGGCCTGGGCAGAGGAAGTGGTGGCCCTGGCCCGGTTTGCCGTGCCCTTATTCTTTGTGTTCTCCGGCTATTTTTCGGTGGGCTTTACGGCCCGGCGCAAGTGGATGCAGGCGGCCAAGCTTTTTTTGCTGGCGGTATTTTCCAATCTGGCGTATTTGGGGGTGGACCTTTCCCGGCAGGTTTCCGCCCAGGCGGCCCAGCACCGTCTGCGAGAACTGTTCTCCGCCGGGCGGGTTTGGGACTTCCTCCTGTTTAACGAATCCCCGATCAGCGGGCACCTGTGGTTTTTGGGCGCGCTGCTCTACTGCGTTTTGCTGGATATCCTCTTTTCCGCGGCGGCCCAAAAGCTGCCGCACAAAAAAGCCGCGCTGGGTGCCCTTTCGGCCCTGCTGCTGCTGGGGGGCCTGGCCCTCTACCATACCCTGGCCCCCCGGCCCGCGGCCGGTTTCCAGCTATACCATTACCGCAATTTCCTGCTGCTGGGCCTGCCCTTCTACCTGCTGGGCAAGCTGCTAAAAATTTGCGCCCCCCTGCGGCCCCTACCGGGCTGGGCCTATTGGGTGCTCATCCCAGGCTGCTGCGCCCTGGCCCTTGGGGAATTTAAAGCCCTGGGCGTGTGGGAGCTCTACCTGGGTGCGGCCCTGCTGGCGTTGGTGTTGGCCCATCTGGCGGCCTGCCACCCGCTGGCGGCCCCCAACAAGCCGGTGGCGGCGCTGGCCTGGCTGGGCCGGTACGCCTCGCTGCCGGTCTACATCGTACATATCTATTTCCTGGACCTGATCCGGGGGGCCTACTACGCCCACCTGCCCTGGCAGCGGGAATTTGGCCTATACCATATGCTGGCGCTGTTTACCTTCCTGGTTTCCCTGGCTGCGGGGGCGGCCGTGGGGGCGGTTGTCTGGTTTTTCCAGGGCAGGAGGAAAAAGGCCGGGACGTAAGGGCGGGCTTGGTACCGTACAGCCAGGGCCGGGGGGAGAACACACAGGGGGAGCAAGCTATGATCAAGATTTTACTGACCGGCGACCTGCATTTGGGCCGCAGCTATCAAAAAGAGGACCCGGAGGTGGCCGCGCGCTACCGGGAGGCCCGTATGCAGGCCCTGCGCAACGCCGTGGCGGTGGGCAATGGGGAGGGCTGCGGCTTTCTGGTGATTGCCGGCGACCTATACGACAAAGTCCGGGGCATACCGGCCACCCTGCACCGGGAGGCCTGCGGGGCTCTGGGGGAGTTTGGCGGCCATGTGCTGGTTTTGCCGGGCAACCACGACTATTACAGCGGGGAGGGGGACTTGCTGTGGAAGAAGTTTGAGGAGTACTCCCCCTCCAATACCAGGGTGCTGAAAGAGGGCCGGCCCTACAGCCTGGGGGAGGTGGACTTTTACCCCTGCCCCTGCCATGACAAGCATTCCGCCGGGAACGCTTTGGGCTGGCTGGGGGACGGGGCCGCCGGGGACCCGGCCCGGTACCGGGTGGGCATTGCCCACGGGGCGCTGGAGGGGCTTTCCCTGGACCAGGACCAGCGTTATTACCCGATGACTTTGGGCGAACTGGAAAGCAAAGGGATGGACGTCTGGCTGCTGGGCCACACCCATGTGCCGTACCCCCCTGCCCCGGAGGACGTACCGGGCCAGCGGGTGTTTAACGCCGGCACCCCCCAGCAGACCGACATGGCGGACCGCGCCACCGGCGAGGTGTTTGTCATAGAGATTGCCGGGGATAAGTCCGTTAGGGCCCGGCGGCGGGAAACCGGGGTCATCCGGTTCGCCCAAAGGGCGGTGGAGGTGGGCCGGGGGGAGGACCTGCGCCGGGCCCTGGCCTTCCCGGACCCGGACCCTGCCGCCGTTTCCCTGCGGGTGCTGCTCTCCGGCACAGCCGCCGCCGGGGACTACGAGGACCGGCAGGCCCTCTACCGGCAGGCGGGCCGGGGCTACCTGTCCTTCGAGGTGCGGGACAGCGGCCTGCGCCAGGAGATCACCCCCCGGATGATAGACAGGGAAACCGTGCCGGGCTCCCTGCTGCACCGGCTGCTGGCCGGCTACAGGGAGGATGCGGAACTGCTGGACCTGGCCTTTGGCCTGATGCTTGCCTGTAAGGAGGAGGGCTAGGATGGAGATATGGCGCTATTCCAACGAGCAGTACGCCGGTATGCACGGCCAGGACCTGGCCTTCCGGCCCGGCATGAACGTGGTTTTGGGGGATAACGAAACCGGGAAGAGCACGGTGATTGCCGGCATTTACGACACCTTGCTGGTGAGTTCTAAAATCAACCGTAAAACCGGCAAAAGCTTTGTGGCCCAGCGTTTCCCCACCAACCGGAGTACCAGCATCGACGGGACCGTGGGCCTTACCGTCAACGGCCGGCGGCTAACCGTAAAAAAGGAGTGGGATTTGGCCAACAGCGACCCCCGCACCGTGCTGCTTTTTGACACCGGCGAAAAGTTTACCGGCCCTGCCGCCGAGGAGGAACTCTGCCGGCTTTTGGCCTTTGGCGCCGGGGTGTATGACCACATTGTGTTTGGCAGGCAGAGCAACGAGGCGGCGGTCCTGGACTGGTACTTCGGCTTTATGGAGGCCGGCGCCGGCGGCAGGGCCAGCGGCGAGGTCCTCCGGGCCCGGCAGGACGTGGGGGACGTGCTGTCCGCGGCAGGGGGCGTTTCCGAGGAACAGTACCTGAAAAAGCTGGACGAAAAGCTGGAGGAACTGGGCGCTTTGTGGGATTTTGCCGCCCAGGGCCCCAAAAACCGGCGGGGCATCCGCAACCCCTACAACAAGGGGGTGGGGCAGATCCTGGCCGCCTACTACGCGCTGGAAAACCGCCGGCAGGAGCAGGCGGACGCCAGGGAACTGCTGGCAGGGTACGAGGCCCTGAAGGCCCGGCTGGAAACCCTGGGGCAGGAGCGGGAAAGGCTGGAAACCCAAAACAGGGAGTTGCAGGCCCAAGAGCACAGCGCGGCGCTGGAAAGTTCCCGGCAGGCGGCGGAAAAGGAGCTGGCGCGCATGGAACGGGCCCTGGAGGAATGGCCCCGGCTGGAGAAGGAGTACGCCCACCTGGCCGCGCTGAAACAGGAGGCCGGCCAGCGCCAGAACCGGGACAAAAGGCAGGCTTTGCAGCAGGCGCTGGAGCGCGCTAGGGACCTGGGCCGCCGACGCGAAACGCTACGGCAGGCAGCCGGGCCCCTAAAGGACGCGGAGCGGGACGGGGAAACGTGCCGGCGGCTGCTCCGCCGGGCCGGGGCCGCCCAAGCCAGCCTCAGCAGCGGGAAACTGCACGCCAGCATCGCCTTACAGCCCGGCTACACCGCCACCCTTACCACGGCCGGGGACACGGGAGCCCCCGTAGGGGCCCGCTGCGAGCAGGACGTGGACGGCTTTGCCCTGATTGAGATCCCCGGCGTGGGCGAGATCCGGGTCGCCCCCCAAAATCTGGATATCCCGGCCCTGCAAGGGCAGATAGAGGCGGACAGGGCTGCGGCCGGGGCCCTGCTGGAGAAGTACGGCGTGGCGGATCTGGCCGGGCTGGAGGGGAAAGCGGCGGCGTACGCCCAGGCCGTGAAGGACCTGGACCGGCTGGAACTGGAACTGGCCCGGCTGCCCGGCGGCAGTGTGGAGGCCCTGGAGGCAGCGCTCCAGAGCGTCCCCCTACAGGAGGATGCGGCCGTGCGGGAGGACCTGGACAGCGCCATCCGCCTGGCATTGGCGGGCACCGGGGCGGATACCCTGGAGGAGCGCATGGCGGTGGTGGCCTCAGCCTTGCGGGGGTATGAGCGGGAGAACGTAGCCCTTGCCCGGCTGCGGGAGGCCGCCGCCAGGAAAAGGGAAGAGGCCGCCGGCCTGGGGGAGAGGCTCCGGGCCCTGCCCCCCTGCCCCCTGACCATGGAGGCATACCAGGCGCAAAAGCGCCGGCTGGATGCCGCCCTGTACGGCGTAAACGGCAGCGGCGGGCTCCTGCGGGAGATCGACGAGTTGAACCGGGAGATCGGCGCAAAGGAGGAGGCCGCCAACGAGGTGGACTTGGCCGGGCTGGAGGCCGGGGTGCAGGAGCTGCAACGGCAGTTTGAGGCGAAAAAAAGGCTTTACAGCCAGTACAGCAGGATCCGGGCGGACTTTCTGGCCCTGAAAGAGGCCCAAGGGGACCGTTTCGCGCCGTTCTACCGGCAGTTGGACGAGTACCTGTCCCTGGTCACCGGCGGCCAGGTGCGGCTGGGGGAGGGGGCTACCCTGCAAAGCCGGCAAAACCGCCTGCCCGCCAGGGAACTGCTGTCACGGGGCACGCAGCAGGCAGTCCTGCTGGCCTTCCGGCTGGCCCTGCTGCGGTTCTACTTCCAGCAGGAGGGCGGCCTGGTGGTGCTGGATGACGTTCTGTTGGACATGGACCCCGGCCGCCGGCAAAACGCCGCCCGGCTGCTGCAAGCCTTCGCCGGGGGCAACCAGGTGATTTTCACCACCTGCGACCCCGCCATCGCGGAACTGCTGGGCGGCCACCTGATCCGCCTGGGCCCGTAGCCGGTTTTCCGGCCGGCCGTGGGGCGGACTTGCACCTTTT
>CANOFK010000043.1 GCA_947565265.1 uncultured Clostridia bacterium
GTAGTGCGTGGCCGGTTTCAGGTTCCCTTCCGCATTACAGTCTATGGTCTGGCTACCGTTAGCGGTGGTAATCTCGGTTTCACCTGCTGCTACGCTGCCGCCGCCAGCACCCAGGCTAGCTGCGTTGCGGATGTACTCAGCCACCAGGCTCTGGTAGGTTTCGCTGGCATATAAATCAAATAGGGAGCCGCGGGAAGAACCGCCACCGGTATTGCCGGGCACATTGGTGGTAAGCGCATTCAGTACCAGAAAATCAGGTTCAAGGTATTTGTTATTATTTAACCAATCATTTTCAGCATCGGTCAACCCCTCCCGGAGAACATTTTTAAAGGGCTCCCGAAGGTACTCGTGCATCTTTTCGCCTTCATCGGCCACCAACAGGTAGGAAATTTCTGCCGGGGCGTCGGAGTGGATGGTTACATTGGAACTGTTACGATCCAGCGTAATGACAGGCCGGCTGATGGGCTCCGTGCGGAAACGGTAGACCGTTACCTCAGACAATACATCGGAAACACCTTGTGTCACCAGATAAATATAATAGGTCGTTTCTGGGGCAAGCCCGGAAATATCTACAGGCGTGGTGGCTTCGCCGATTTCTACCTCCCCGGTTATCAGCAAGGTGCTGCCAAGGGTTTTGGGGTTGATGATGTTCAAGTTATTGGGGAATGTAAAGTGGTATTCCTCGTTTGCGGGGGCTGTAGTCAGGGTTAGGCCGTTTTCGGCCGGGTTGCCGTCTATATCTACGCCCGCACCGCTGGTAGCAATACGCTTGAGCTTTTCCTCGCTGACATTGGAGTTATCTGCCTCACGGGGCGAGAGCACAGCCGTGGTGTCATTGCCGTCAGCATCCTTTGTAATGGGGGCAATGACATAATACACGGTGCCCATACGGTCAAGCTGGAGATTCATGGTCACGCCGCCGGAATTGGGCTTGAACTGCGGCGTCATATTCAAAAGCTGGGGCGCGCGGCCGTCAGAGAACTGGCGGGTCAGGATGCGCTTGGCAGACTGTATATCCTTGGGGTCGGTGATATCGGTGATGTTGCCCCGGTTGTTGACCACGTTGTCAAAGGCCGAGGAAGTGGAGAGGGTATTGGCCAGGTTGCCAAGGGAACTGGCAGCACCGCTAACAAAGGTCACCTGCCCGTTTATGCGCTGGCTGAAAGTGGAACGGTTGGTGTTGTTGCCAATGCGGGTAAAGTACAGGGCGTATTCATACACGGTGTCGTCCGCGTCGTTAAGGCCGCAGTGGGTGCCGCCGGCGGCGTATTGCCCGTTGATGTCCTGGAAGTCGTTTTCACCCAGCACCTTGATCACACTGACGCCCCGCAGGCTGGTGGCGCTGTCGGGCACGGAAATGGACAGGCTCTTATCCTTATCGCCCACAGGTGTCCAGGGATCGTCCACATTGCCCTTTATCCGGGTGAACAGCCGGAACTCTACCGAAGTATCGAACCAGAAGAGCATATCCCAGCATATCCCGTCGGCGGTGGTCATCGTAGAGCGGGGCTCCGCCGTAAAGGCAATATCAATGGGGATGTCTGTGGTGTCGGCAGAGCCGTCGTCTGTCTTTACAACAATGGGGTTGCCTTCCCTATCAAAAGCTTGCAGGAAGGTTTTGCCCTTGTACTCGGCGTCTACCACCACCTGGGCCGACACCGTGTTAAAGGTGGGCATCTGGGTGGTGTTCATCTGGTTGTGCCGCTCCGACTCGTCGGCAATGTTCTTCAGCGTAAAGTAGTAGCCCGCGCCGCTTTCTAGGTTCAAGGAGGAGGTGGGCGTGTCGCCGTTGTTGATAAAGCTGACGATCAGCTTGGCGCCATCTTTGTACACCTGCACATTGCGGTAGTCGATGGTCCACTCGGTTTCCCGGTCGGTGCGCTCAGCCACAGGCCGGCGGGTAGAGGCATCGTTAAGCACGAACATATCGCGCAAGGCCTCCACATACAGCCGCTGGGCCTTGATAGCCTCTTCGGTGTTCATGGCCGGGTTATCCTTTTTGGCCTGGGCGTAGTTGGTGTAAAGGTTCAGCAGGTTGGGATCCTCGTAGGGGTCCGCCGTGGAACCGCTGGGCTGCTTATAGCGGATATCCTCGTTGAACACGATGTTGATGGTGGAGTCCGCATAGGGGGTGGTGGGGCTGTCCTCGGGCACATTCTCAAACTGCTGCTCGGCCGTTGGGGCATTGGAGTCAAGGGTGTGGGCGGTAAACTTTTTCACCGGGTCAGAGCAGTTCCCGGCGGCGTCTACAGCCACATAGTACACGTCGTAAGCCCGCTCGGCGGTCAGGCCGGAGATGGTGATGTTAAAGTCCGTGTTGGCCCGCACCGTTACCTTGCCGAACTTGTTGATATCGCTGTTCTGGCCGTTAATGACCTGGAGTTTGGCATACTCGCTCTTCAGGAAGGCCGGGTCAGTGGAGGACATACCGTCTTTGGGCACGGGGTAGGGGGTGCCGTTGTTTACGGCAACCCAGTAGACAGTACCCGCCTCGTTGACGGAGTTGGTCAGCCGCACGGAGGTGGCCTGGGTGGCTGACTGGATCATCTCGTCCAGGTTAAATTCCGGGGGGGTGATGTCCTTGGTACGTACCACGGTCTTGGTGATCCGGGAGCTCTTGGAGCCGTCGGCATCGGTAAGCCACAGGTAGAGGTCATACTCGGTGTTCTCTTCTACTTCACCCAGGGAGTCCACCACGCCGTCCAGGTTCATGTCTACCTCGTTCACCTTAAAGCTGTCCATGGTGTTCTTGATCATGTGGATGCGGCCAAAGCCGTAGGGGTCCACAAAGGAAGAGGACAGGAACTCGCTGGTCTGGGGCTGGGTGCTGCCCTTGGGCAACAGCACATAGTACAGGTCGCAGGTCTTGTTGGCCATGACCGTGGCCTGCAAGTCAACAATCTCCCCGAAGGACATATCCGCGTTTTCGTCGTTACGGGTGGGGGTACGGTCTGCAATGGTGGGGAACCCGGCAGTCAAAGCGGGCACCGTGCCGTCCGGGGTCAAGATCTTCTGGGACTTCACCGGGCTCTTACGGCCGTGGGCGTCCAGCAGCACAGCGGAAAGGTAGTAGGTGCCGCCGGTTTCCATGCCGGTAAGCTGGGCGGAGTACTCGGTTTTGGAGGTTTCAGCTTTGATGTTGCCGTACAGCATGAACCCGGAGCCGTAGTCAGAGGGGGTGATCAGGCTGTCGGCGTCCACATCCTCCAGGGGGCCGGTGGCCGCGTTGGTCAGGGCCCAGTAGATGGTACCGGCCTTGTTAACAGAGAAGTAGCCGTCCGCGGTAGTGGGGGCCACGTTTTTCACCTTCGGGTAGCCTTGCAGCAGCCGGGGGTCAGAGGAGATCTCCTTGGCGATCTCCGAGTCCACGTTGGTCATATCCTTGATTTGGGTGACAACGCCGGGGCGTACCACCACTTTATCGGGCAGGATGTCACAGGAGCTGCCGTTGGTGCTCACGTTCAAGGTGCCGATGTCACCGTTGCCTGTGACCTCGGTGGCCGTGTCCAAATTCACCTCGTCCACAGAGGCGTTGATGTCCAGCACCAGCTTGGAGTTGGTGGCCGTTTCGTCAATGGTGACGGAAGTGGCGCTGCCCGCCCCTGTATCGCCAATGGTCAGGGTAGAGCCGGGGGTGCGGTTTACCACGTTTTTCAGGTTGCCCGCCACAGTAAAGGCAGAGCCTTCCGGGCCCTCCAGGGAGATTTCCCGCAGGCCCTTGGACTTATCCCGCACGTCGTCCTGTATGTACGAGGGGGACTTGACCACGGTTTTGGGGATGTCTGTACTGCCAATGGCCCGCACGGACACATACTGGCCGGTGGAAGGGTCCACTTGCAGCTTTTGGGCAGTTACATTGTTCAGCAAGATACTGGCTTTAGCGCCCTCGCTCTCGCCGCCGCCGGCGATAACGATACGCCCCAGCACCCGCACATTGTCCAGCAGCACATCGCCCAGGCCCAGGCCGCCGGTAATATACAGGTCGCCGGCAATCACCGTGTCCCGCAGGGTGACGTTGTTGGTGTTGATGGTCACATTGCCAAATACGCCGCCCAGGCTGGTTTCGCCCCGGGTGTTAATAAGGTTGCCCACGCCGGAAGAGAGCATACGGGCCACCTGGCCCCGGGTGATCCGGCCGCCGGGCTGGAAACTGCCGTCGGTCATGCCGCTGATGATGCCCGACAGCACTGCCGAGCGCACATAGGGCGCGCTGTAAGAGGAGAAATTGTGGCCGTCGGTAAACTCCGTCACCTCGCCGGGAGTGGGATCCAGCCGCATGGCCCGGGCCAAAAGCACCAGGGCCTGCTCCCGGGTTACGGGGGCGTTGGGGGATGCGGTGGTAGGCGAGGTGCCAGCCATAATGCCCTCGGTGTAGGCTATGGCGATGTCGTCATAGTACCAGGCATTGCGGGGCACATCGGTAAAGGGGATGGGGCCCGTGCGGTTGTAACCGTAGGCCCGGTTGAGCATAGCGGCCATCTGGGCCCGGGTCAGGGTGTCGTTTTCACCCATATTGCCGTTACCGTAGCCCTGCATAACCCCCCAGCCTTGCAGCTTTTCCACATAGGGTGTGGCCCAACTGGCAGCGGCGTGCAGGCTTGTGTCCAAATCAAAGGGCAGAGCGCCCAGCGCCAGGATAGCGCACAAAAGCAGGGCGGTCAGCCGTTTCAGGTTCTTTGCAGATCGGTTCATGTCAGTCCCTTTCTCTGAATCGTCAGGTTTATCGCAGCGGCCGTAGCCGCGGGTTGTTGTGCGTTAACGGAATCGGTGCCGGCCTCCTTTCTGCCGGGCGCATGGGCCCGCTGGGTTTCCAGTAATCTGATTTTATTCCATTTTAAACAAAAAATCAATATTTGCGCCTGATTTGGCAGAAATTGGCTGGGCAGCCTTCTGCGGCCCCGGCAGGTTAAGCCCCCCCCACGGCTTTTGCACGGCGCGCCGGGGCGCCTGGACAAAAGCCTGGGGCACGCGGGGGAAAGCATAGCGGGGCCGCCCTTTGAGGGTTAGCGGCGGTTTTTCTGCATGGTGCGCAACTGTACGTTGAATACAGCCTCCCGGATCATGCTCTCCTGCTCGTTGAGCAGTTCCAGGAACTTGGCAGCGTAAAAGGTTTCGCCTGTTTCCGGGCGGCTGCGCAGGATGCGGCAGTCCAGCAGCAAGGGGGCAGTGCGGGTAATGGGGATGACCACCTGGATTTCCTCGCCGGGTACAAAGCCCGCGTCGGTGTAAAAGCTGATGCCCCCGCAGCTCAGGTCGTTGCCCCTGGCAGTCCAGCGGCCCTCCCGGCCGTCGGTGGGGTACAGGTAGGTTTCAAAGTCCACGGGCATCCGCAGGTTCTCCCGTATCTCGTTGCCCACCAGTTCCCGCAAGGGCTCCATCACCAGCATCTCGCCCTTGCGCTGGATCACATGGCCCAGTTTGGGGGGCTGGCTCTCGTCCGCGGGGATGATCTGCACGTTGTCGGCGTTGACCACGTCCAGGGGGTTGCCCTCAAAAATGTTGATCTGGATGTTCCTCCCGTCGGGCGGGCCCTCCATATTGCCCCGGGCCAACACCCGGGAGGTGGTGCTGTCCAGCAGCACGCAGACGTTCTTCGGCTTGTTCTTTTTTCCAAATAGCATAGCTTATTCCTCCTGAGTTGGCTGGGTTATGGAGCCCTGTGGCGGTTGCTGCTCCTGCGGGGCCGGGGGTTCTTCCGGGGCGGCAGGGGCTGTTTCGGCGCGCCTACCCCGCCGGCCCTGGCCTTGGCGGTCAAAATCAAAGTTGAGGAAGTAGACGTAGATTTCCACCACGGCCCGGTACAGTTCTTCCGGGATTTCCTGCCCCAGGTTCAGTTGGGAGAGGATGGTGGCAAGGGAGTTGTCCTCGTAAATGGGCACGCCGTTCTCCTGGGCCACGTCCAGGATTTTTTCCGCCAGATGCCCCATGCCTGAGGCCACAATGACCGGGGCGGAATCGCTGACCCCGTACTGCAAGGCCACCGCCCGCTGGCGGGTAGGCCGGCCCTGTTGGTCAGACCTTGACATCGACACCGCTTTTCACCTCCTGGAACAGCGTTGGGAACGCGTCGGATATATTCATGGGCTGGCGCATGGCCGAAACCCGGATATCTCCGGGGGAGAGGCCGTTGCGCTGCAAGATATCGGAAAGGTCCCGGCTGATGTCGCCGGAGAAAGCCGCCACCTGCCGGGGGCAGCTTACCTGTAGGGAGGTATGCCCCCCGCTGCCGTCTATCAGCAGGTCGAACATACCCAGGCCCTCAATGTCCATTTTGATCAGCAGCCGGGGGGCGGGCTCTTCCCGGCCGCCGCTGTGCTGGGCGTCCGGGTCCACCCACATCTCGGCAAACACGGCCCGGTCATCCCACTGGAAGGGCAACAGCAAGTGCTGCAAGGGCATATACACGCTTTCATTTATAAGGATAGAGCTTAAAAGGTTGCGGAAGATCTCCTGGGCCGCCGTGCCGCCTTCTCCCCGCAGGGAGCGCTGGGCCAACTGGGCAAAACGCTCGGCAAAGCTGTCCGCGCGGGAGGCCCGGGCAAATTCCGTGTCCCCCAACAGGCGCAGCACGTCGCCGTCTGAAAGGCTGCTCAGGTCCCCTTTGAAGATATTGTAGTTGCCCAGGTGCCGGAAGGCCTGTATCAGGGACTTTTCGTCGCCGTTCTCATAACGCACCATGTCCAGCGTCAGCAGGGAGAGTAGGTTGCGGGCCATGCCGTGGTCATGGGTGCGGCGAACATAGTCGGAGATCAGCGGGAACACCTGGCCCCGCAGGATATCAAGCCCCCCCTGGCGGTCGCCGGCGGCCACGCTGTTCTCCATGCGGCCCAGCATCTCCGTTAACTGGTTGGCCCAGTGGGAGGGCAGCGAGCGGGTCATGTCCTGCAAAGTGCGCATCATGCGGGACTGCAGGTGGCTGGTAGAGGACCAGTCACTGTACTGGCGCAAGAACTGCAAAATCTCCGTGCGGAACATCTCGGAGCCGGAACTGTTGTAGGCGTCCCGCAGGGCGGAGAACAGGGCCCCGCCAAAGCGCAGGCCGCTTTGTAGCTGGTTTTGTAAAAACTTTGCCAGTTGGGCCTCGTCCATGTTAAGCATATCCAGAAAGCCCTGCAGCTCTGCCGCAAGGCCGGGGGTAATGCCCGAAGACACCTGTAGCCCCTGCCCCTGCAAAAGCCGTAGGAAGGCGGAGGCGGTGTCGGGGGCATTGGCAAGGCGCTGTAAGAAAGTAAGGAAGTTGGACTCATACCGCACCCGGTGGGAAACCGAGGCGTCACCGGCCTGCTGCTGGTCGCTGCGCTGGTCACCGCGGGTAACGCGGTTGGGGTCAACCACATTCTGGATGTTGCGGTTGGGGTCCTGGGGGTTGATCGGCTGGTTCCGGGCATTGGCGTTGTCATAGCCAGGCACCGGGTTTGTGGGTCGCAATATTTCAGGCATAGGCTCTCTGCTCCTGTTATCCCCGGCCCATCCAGGGGAGGGAAAATCTCATTCCTTATATCATACCAGAAACCGCCGCCCAACGCAAGCGCCGGAGGGGGCGGCAGCAAAAAAACTGTAAAATATCTGTGGGGCCGGCTGGCCGGCGGTGGGATCCTGCAAAAAACAAAGATAAAACCCGCGCATCCCTTATTTTTTGCGCTGCCGCTGCCGAAATAGTAATGGGGTATTGCGTTTTGGTGTTGCGAAACCGTAGACCCTGTGTTATAATAAAAAGGACGGGATTTACATAAGCCCCGGCAATTTAGCAGAAAAGGTGGAACAGTTATGGGCAACGACATGATGGAGTCCTACCTCTATGAGATGAATACGCTCCTGGAATCCCTTGACGAGATGGTGCTGGGCGCGGAGGACAGGAAGACCTTCTCCC
>CANOFK010000044.1 GCA_947565265.1 uncultured Clostridia bacterium
CAGGCCAGCAGGCCGCCCCCAAGCGGGGCCGGGGCCGTGCCAGGCGCTCCAATAAGCCCGGAATCAAGGTGTATTTCCTGGGCGGCCTCAATGAAATCGGCAAAAACTTTACCCTATATGAGTGCCAGGACGATATGCTTATCGTAGATTGCGGCCTGGCCTTCCCAGACGACGATATGCCCGGCGTGGATCTGGTCATCCCGGACTTTGCCTTTGTGGAGAAACACCGGGCGAAGATCAAAGGCGTGGTCATCACCCACGGCCACGAGGATCACATTGGCGCGGTGCCCTACCTGCTGAAAAAGCTCAATGTGCCTGTCTACGGCACGGCCCTGACCATTGGGCTGATCGAGAGCAAGCTGAAAGAGCACGGCCTCACCGGCTCGGCCAGGCTGCACGTGACCCCGCCGGGCTCCCGCATCAAAATGGGCTGCATGGAGGTAGAGCTTATCCACGTAAACCACTCCATCGCCGACTCGGTTTCCCTGGCCATCCACAGCCCCGCAGGGGTGCTGGTGCATACCGGGGACTTTAAGATCGACTTTACCCCCGCCGAGGGGAAAATGATTGACCTGGCCCGGTTTGCCCAGTTGGGGCAGGAAGGGGTGCTGGCCCTGCTGGCCGACTCTACCAACGCGGAGAGGCCCGGCTATACCCAGACCGAGCAGCGGGTCAACGACTCCCTGGACGCACTGTTCAACCGGGCCCAGGGCAAGCGCATTATTGTGGCAACCTTCGCCTCCTCCATCAGCCGGGTGCAGATGATCATCAACTGCGCGGTAAAATACGGGCGCAAGGTGGCCCTTTCCGGGCGCAGTATGGTAAATGTAATGGGCATTGCCAGCGAATTGGGGTACCTGGACATTCCCCCTGGGGTGCTGGTAGACCTGAACCTGATCAACCGCTACGAGCCCGGCCAACTGGTGCTGATTACCACCGGCAGCCAGGGCGAGCCCATGTCCGCCCTGACCCGTATGGCGTTCTCTGACCACCGGCAGGTGGCCATTGGGCCAAACGACTTCATTATCCTGTCCGCCCGGCCCATCCCCGGCAACGAAAAGACCGTAGGCGCGGTGGTGGACGAGTTGCTGAAACAGGGCTGCACGGTGATCTATGAATCCATGTACGAGGTGCACGTGTCCGGCCACGCCTGCCAGGAGGAGTTAAAACTCATCCACGCCCTGACAAAGCCCAGGTTCTTTATACCTGTGCACGGCGAGCAGAAACACCTGCAAAAGCACGCAGGGCTGGCCATGGCCATGGGGATGCCCAGGGAGGATATCTATATTGGCGATATCGGCAATGTGCTGGAGATCCATGAGGACCACATGAAACGGCTGGCCGACGTACCTGCGGGCAGTGTGATGGTGGACGGCCTGGGCGTAGGCGATGTGGGCAGCATTGTGCTGCGGGACCGCAAACACCTGGCCGAGGACGGGCTTATTGTGGCGGTGTGTTCGGTAGACGCCAACGACGGCCACGTGGTTGCCGGGCCGGATATTGTTTCCCGCGGGTTTGTGTATGTGCGGGAGTCGGAAGAGTTGATGGTAGAAGCCAGGAAGGTGGTATATAAAACCCTGGAGGAGTGCGCGAACCGCCGGGTGCGGGACTGGAGCGGCATGAAACAGAGCGTGAAGGATGAACTCTCCCGGTTCCTGTACAGGAAGACCCAGCGCAACCCCATGATCCTGCCGATTATTATGGAGGTATAGGCCCGGTATAAGGGCTTTTTGACAGAAACGGGCGCTTAATAAGGAGCTGAAGAGGATGCGGAGAAAGAAGGTTTGGGTCACCTCGCCGCTGATGTACCTGATGGCGGCGGCCATGCTGGTAATGGCGGCCGCCAGCTACCCGTACAGCCGGGTAGTGTTCGCGGTGGAGCTTACCGCTGCGGGGCTTTGCTGCCTGGCAGTGGCAGTGTCAGCGGTGCTGTACCGGCAAAACGCCGTGGCGGCCCTGCGGGCAGCGGGCAAGGTGCTGGGCGCCGAGGAAACGGAAGCCCTGCAGGAATTCGCCCTGCCGGTGGCCGTGGTGGCCCCTGCCGGCGACCTGGTGTGGGTAAACAACGCCTTTGCGCAGACCCTGGGGGCCGTGCACCCGGGCCTGGGAGAGAGCATTTTGCGCTATATCTACCCCAAGACCTTCCGGCAGGTTATGGAGGAGAAGGGGGTGGCGGTGTCTTATGGGGGCCGGGAATATACCGTGTACGGCGCCCGCACCGGGCAGGGGTATATTGTGTACTTTGTGGATGACACCTACTTTAAGGCCATCAGCAAGGAATACCGGGAGCGCCGGCCGGTGGTCTGCCTGGCCGTGTTCGACAACCGGGACGAAATGGCCCGGGACGGTGCCGGGGGCGAGGACTCCCGGATTACGGCGGAGGTGGAACAGGCCCTGCGCGGCTGGGTGCTGGAGGAGCTACAGGGCTTTATCCGCAAGCTTTCCAGCGGGCGGTACCTGTTCGTTACAGACGACGCCCATATTGAGGAGGCCAAGCAGAAACGTTTCCAGGTGCTGGACCGTGTGCGGGAAGTGAAAAACAGCCGCAATACCATGAGCGCCACCGTGTCCATCGGCGTGGGCCGGGGGGCGGTGACAGTGGCCGAAAGCGAACGCTGGGCCCGGCAGGCGTTGGAAATGGCCCTGGGCCGGGGCGGCGACCAGGTGGCAGTGACGCAGGGGGGCGATACATACGAGTTCTTCGGCGGGCTGTCAAAAGGGGTGGAAAAGCGGGACAAGGTGCGTACCAGGGTCATCGCGGCTACCCTAAGCGACCATGTGGCGGGCAGCGACCGGGTGTTCGTCATGGGGCACACCAACTCGGACCTGGACAGCGTGGGCTCGGCGGTGGGTATGTGGGCCGCCATCCGCAAGGGCCTGGAAAAGCAGGCGAATATCGTCATCAACCGGGGCAGCACCCTGGCGGGGACGCTGGTGGATATGATCGACGAGAACTACCAGGGCGAGGAGGTATTCATCAGCCCCGGGGAGGCTATGCAGCAGGCTACGGAACGCTCGCTACTGATCGTGGTGGACACCCACTCTACCAACTATGTAGAGAGCCGGGAACTGTTGGAGCGCATCCCCCGGGTGGTGGTTATTGACCACCACAGGATGATGGTGACGCACATTAAAAACGCCCTGATTTTCTACCACGAGCCCTATGCCAGTTCGGCGTCGGAAATGGTGACGGAGTTGGTGCAGTATATCCGCTCCTCTGCCATTGACCGGACGGATGCCCAGGCGCTGCTGGCGGGCATTATGCTGGATACCAAGAACTTTGTGCTAAAAACCGGCGTGCGCACCTTTGAGGCCTCCGCCTACCTGCGGCGGCGGGGGGCGGACACCGTGTCGGTGAAAAAGCTGTTCTCCAACACCCTGGATAGCTACAAGCGCAAGGCCCAGTTGGTTTCCGGCGCGGAGATCTACAAGGGCTGCGCCATTGCCACCTCCAGTTGGGAGCTAGACGATTTGCGGGTGGCCGCTGCCCAGGCCGCCGACGAGCTGCTGTCCATCCAGGGGGTAAAGGCCTCCTTTGTACTGTATAAGATGGGCGGCGATGTGAGTATGTCCGCCCGCAGCCTGGGCGACGTGAACGTGCAACTGATTTTGGAAGAGTTCGGGGGCGGCGGGCACTTTACCATGGCCGGGGCCCAGATCAAAAACGTCAGCCTGGGCGAGGCCAGGCGGATGCTGATACGGGCCCTGGACGTTAAACTGAAGGAAATGACCGTACAGTAGGGGCGCAGGGCCTTCCGGTAAGGGCTTTCAGCCGGGAAGGGATGGGCGCCCAAGGATCAAGAAACATGGACGGAAAGGATGATAGGCATGAAGGTAGTACTGTTGCAGGACGTAAAGTCCATTGGGAAGAAAGGGGAACTGAAAGAGGTTTCCGACGGGTACGGCAGAAACTTTTTGCTGCCCCGCAAGCTGGCCAAAGAGGCCAACGCCCAGGCTATGAACGAACTGAAAAACGCCGAGGCGGCCAAAGAGTACAAGATCAAGACCGAAACCGAGCAGGCACAGAAGAACGCCGCGGCTATCTCCGGCAAAACGGTGAAAATCTACGCAAAGGCCGGCCAGGGAGGCAAGCTGTTTGGCTCCGTAACGGCCAGGGAACTGGCGGAGGAGATCGGCAAGCAGTTTGGCGTAGAGGTAGACAAGCGCAAGGTGGTACTGGAGAGTGAGATCAAGGCCTACGGCACCTACAGCTTTGACGTAAAGTTCTACAACGGCATCACCGCCACCCTGAGCGTGGCGGTCTGCGAGGCGTAACACCTGTATGCGGGCGCTGCGGCCCGGCAAAAGCCTTTGACCCTTAAACCCCTTTCTGCCGGAAGGGGTTTAAGCTGCCAGAGGCCAAAAATCCATCGCATCGGGAGGAGGAAAACCAGTGGACTATGAGGGGCAGGCCTACCAGGGCGGGCTGCGGGAGCCGTTCAACTTGGAGGCGGAGCAGTCTGTGCTGGGGGCGGTGTTGCTAAAAGCGGAATGCCTGAGCGAGGTAGCGGAGATACTGCCCCGGGCGGATTTCTTCTACGGGGTGGTAAACCAGCAGATATACGGGGCGATGCTGGAGATGTACACCTTTGGCCGGCCGGTAGATTTTGTAACCCTGCTGACCAAGCTGCGGGAGAATCCGGAGTTTGACCAGGAGGCGGGGCGGGTGTACCTGGCCCAGTTGGCCCAGTTGGTGCCCTCGCTGGACCATGTGGGCCTGTATGCCGGTATGGTGCGGGACAAGTACAATGTGCGCACCCTGATGCAGGCTGCCCGTAGCATCCTGGAGGAGGCTGGCTCCGGGGAAAGGGACGCGCAGATGCTGCTGGAAACGGCCGAGCAGCGCATCTACGAGATACGGCAGAGCAAGGAAACCGAGGGGTTGGCCTCCATTAAGGATGTGCTGGTAGAAACCTTTGACCGGCTGAACCTGCTGAACTCCCCGGACCGGGACAAGTACCGGGGCATCGCCACGGGCATAGGGCTTTTGGACAGCACCATTACGGGGCTGAACCGCTCTGACCTGATCGTGCTGGCGGCCCGGCCCGGTGTGGGCAAAACCAGCTTTGGGCTGAACATCGCCCGGCACGCGGCCATTACGGGCAAGCGGCGGGTGGCCTTTTTCTCGCTGGAAATGGGCCGGGAGCAGTTGGCAAGCCGCCTGCTTTCTACCGAGGCCTCGGTGGAGGGCACCAAGCTGCGCAGCGGCGATATGGAGGACGCGGAGTGGGCCCGGCTGGTGGAAGCCGGGGACATCCTGAGCCGGGCGGAGCTGTACTTTGACGACGCGCCGGGCATCACCGTAAGCCAGATGAAGGCAAAGCTGCGCAGGCTGAAAGGGGTGGAACTGGTGATCGTGGACTACTTGCAGCTCATGTCCGGGGGGAAGAAGACGGATAACCGGGTCAACGAGATCAGCGACATCACCCGGAACCTGAAGATCATGGCAAAGGAACTGGACGTGCCGGTGATTGCCATGTCCCAGTTGCGCAGGCCGACGGACCGCACGAAGGATCACCGGCCAGGGCTCTCAGAACTGCGGGATTCGGGCTCTATTGAGCAGGACGCGGATATTGTCATTTTCCTCCACCGGGAGGCGTACAACGCCGCCAGTGAGGGCGGGGAAGTGACAGAGGATATGGATGTGAACGCCGCGGAGATCATTGTGGCCAAAAACCGCCACGGGGCCACGGTGGATATCCCCGTACACTGGCAGCCGGAGTTTATGCGGTTTACCGCCCGTGCCTTTGAGCGCAATGGCTGACGGCGGGTGCTGCCGGGTGCTGCCGGGGGCCTGGGAAGGGGGTATACCGGCAAAGGGGCGGCTGGTAGTGGGGTTCTCCGGGGGGGCGGACTCGGTGGCGCTGGCCCATTGGCTGATGGGCAGGGTGGCAAAGGACCGACTGCTGCTGGCCCACGTCAACCACCAGTTGCGGGGGGAAGAGGCCCTGCGGGACCAGCGCTTTGCCGAGGATTTTGCCAGGGCCTGGGGGCTAGAGATTGCGGTGCTACAGGCCGGCGTGGCCACCCTTGCCAGGGAACGGGGCCAAGGCTTGGAGGAATGCGGCCGGGAGGTGCGCTATGGGTTCTTCCACCAGTTGGCAGCAGGGGAAGAGGATAGGGTGTTGACCGCCCACAATGCTGACGACAACGCGGAAACCATTTTGATGCACCTGTGCCGGGGGGCAGGGGGCGGCGGGCTTTGCGGCATACCGCGGCAGCGGGGGAAGATCCTCCGGCCCCTGCTGGGGGTAGCCAGGGAGGAGATAGAAACCTACTGCCGGGCCCAGGGGCTGGCGTTTGTCACGGACAGCAGCAACCTGGAGGAGGATTATGCCCGCAACCGGGTGCGCCACCGGGTAATGCCCGTGCTACGGGAACTGAACCCCCGCTTTGTACAGGCTGCCGGCCAGGCTGCGGCGCTTTTATCTGCTGACCAGGCGTTTTTGGGGGAGCAGGCAGCGGCGCTGCGCGCGCGGGCCCGGAACCGCTGGGGCCTGGAAACAGCCGTGCTGCTGGCCGCCCACGAGAGCCTGCGGAGCCGGGCCCTCAGGCTTTACCTGGAGGAGGCCGGCTGTAGGCAGTTGGAGAGGAAACATCTGCTGCTGGCGGAGAGCCTGCTGGCAGGCGGCGGGGCGGACCTGCCCGGCGGCGTGGCCGTGCACTGTGCCCAAGGGGTGTTTTGGGCCGGGCCCATGTTGCCGGGGGAGGACTACCAGATGCCTGTAAAGCCCGGCACATTCTATCTGCCCGGAGGGCTGCGTTTGACCCTGCGGCGGCTTTATACCCGGCAAGGGCGGGTGAGGCTGCGGGCTTTCCGGCCCGGCCCGGCAGGGGGGCAGAAGGGCCCGGAACGCCTGGCGGGCAGGGCTTTTCGGAAAAAAATGGAGGCGGAAATAGAAAATCAGGAAAAAATTCAAAATTTGTTATTCAAAAATGCGCTGGACTGTGCTATAATGAACGGAAACTTGATCGTGCGTAACCGCCGCCCAGGGGACCGGTTCGCGCCGGTGGGGCGAAAGCTCTCCAAGCCGCTGAAACAGGTGTTTCAAGAGCTGCGGGTGCCGGCACCTTTGCGGGGGCGCATCCCGCTGCTGGCCTGGAACCGGCAGGTGGTATGGTGTCCGGGGGCCGGGGCCGCCGAGGGTTTTGCGGCGGGGAGGGACGCACAGGCCGTATGGGTTGTGGAAATTGCGGAGGAGTGAGGGAAATGAACGAGGAAAGGACCATGCTGGACGACATTGAAAGGGAGTTATTTACCAAAGAGGAACTGGCCGCCATTGTGTCCCGGATGGGCCGGGAGATCAGTTGGGACTATCGGGGCAAAAACCTGCTGATGGTCAGCGTGCTGAAGGGCTCGGTGGTATTTATGGCCGACCTAATGCGGGCCATTACCGTGCCGGCGGGCATTGACTTTATGGTGGTGTCCAGCTATGGCAGCGCGGCAAAGTCTTCGGGGGTGGTGAAGATCGTGATGGATCTGAACATCCCCCTGGAGGATTACGACCTGCTGATTGTGGAGGATATTTTGGACAGCGGCAAGACCCTGCACTACCTGTTGGAGGTGTTGCAGGCCAGGAACCCAAAGAGCATCAAGATATGCACATTGTTTGATAAGCCGGAGCGCCGGGAGGCCCCGGTAAACCCCAACTATGTGGGGGCGCGGATACCGGACGCCTTTATTGTAGGCTACGGGCTGGATTACGCGGAAAAGTACCGCAACCTGCCCTTTGTAGGGGTGCTGAAACCGGAAATTTAC
>CANOFK010000045.1 GCA_947565265.1 uncultured Clostridia bacterium
ATATGCCCGAAAATACATAAAAATACATTCCCCCCAAAAATCTCCGCCCTAACTGCCTCCTAACCCCCGAATATCCCCCCACTATCCCCCCAATACCCTGCGGTTACGCACCCCTAACCGCCTCCCGAAAGAATAAAAATACGCCCTCATATATATTTATACACGCCCAAAACAGGCGCGCAAAAAAGTTTTGTCCACTTTTTCAAAAGTGGCAGGGATTCCTAAGGGGCGGAGCCCCTTAGGCCGCGGAGCCCCGAAAGGCAAAAAAAGCTTGCGTTAGGGCAAAAAAGAAGGTACAATATGTAGTTAGAACGGGGGGACAAGCACATCTGGTGGGAAAAGTATGCTGAAATTTGTCGATAAAAGATATTTTTCCCACTCATAGCCGGGGCAAAAGCTGTGAATACTGCTAGTAGATCAAGCCGGAAAGCAGGGCGGGGGCGCACCCAGGCGGCGGAAACGCGGCGGAGTGGTCCAGTCGAGTCGGTTAGCTTTCTGGTAGAATTTACAAATTTTTTGGCATTTTCGCCGAAAAACCGCAGTGAGGAGGCGTTTGCAGTGAACGAAAGGCAAGCCTGGCAAAACTTTGTCCAAACCGGCCGGGTAGAGGACTACCTCCGGTACGCCCACATACGCGCCGTGGCAAGCGCCCGGCAGGAAGGGGAGCCGCAAGTTGACATTTCAAACACAGGGCCTGGTCATCCGCGAAACAGAGGCCGGGGAGAAGTACCGCCAAGTCACGGTACTTACCGCTGAATACGGCCTGTTACGGGCCTTTGTACGCCGGCGCAGCGGCAAGCGGGACAACAAAAGCGCCGGCACAGACCTTATGTGCTATTCCCGCCTGGACATCTCCAAAGGGCGGGGAGATTACATAGTCAATGATGCCCGGCCCCTGCGCCGTTTCACCTGGTCCCCGGCCGATGTAAGCGCGGTATACCTGGCCATGTACTTCTGCCAGTTGGCGGAGTTGCTGGTAACGGATACCGGGCATACCGGCGAGTGCCTGCGCCTGCTGATGAATGCCCTCTACCTGCTCAGCCAGGGCAGCCGCTCCCAGCCCCAGCTAAAGGCCACGGTAGAGCTACGCCTGCTGTCCCTTTGCGGCTACCTGCCCGACCTGACCGGCTGTGCCGGCTGCGGGGCGTACGAGGCCCCCCAAATGGCCTTTTTGCCCAGTGAAGGCTGCATTTTATGCGAAAACTGCCACTGGCCCGGCAGCCGTCCTGCCGTCCCCCTCACCCCGGACGCCCTCCATGCCATGCGCCACATCGTCTACGCCGACTTTGCGCGCGTCTTTTCCTTCCGGCTCACCGGCCCCTCCCTCCAGGCCCTCTCCGCCGCATCCGAGGCCTACACCCTCTCAACCCTCCAGGAGGAGCCCAAAGCGCTCTCTTTCTATAAAAGCTGCGCCCTGTAGGGCCCTGCCGGCCTGTGCCATGGTATGTCCTGGGGGATTGGATTTGTGCGGATTGGTGAAAATTATGGGTAAATTTTGTGCTTTTATACATTCCTTTTGGGTGCATGGCCCTTTGCAGGGGGCCGTGCTGGCGTTTTGCCCGTGTTTTAGGGCGTGTTCACATAAGCTGAGTATGCGGATTTTGGAGTAAATTTTTGTCAGATTCAAGGCGAAAATTTGCAGACGTACTCGCGTACTTCAAAAATTTTCAACGCAGAAGATGGCAAAAATTTGCCCAAAAAACGCGTGCGAACGCTTATGTGAACACGCCCTAGGAAAATAAACGGCAAAAAAGGCTTAAGAAGTTCCCCCTGCTGCCGATTTGCTAAAGAGGAGCCTTATACCCCGGCACAAGCGCCGGAAAGGGAAAAGCGGCAGCCTGTGCCTGGGCTGCGGCCCTTTGCCAACAGGAAATACCCCCGTATCCGGGGGCAAGGTCCCAAAAGGTGGGACCCGCTACGAAAGGAGTCAGAATGAACAGGAATTATAGAGCGCTGGAACTGGACAAGATACTGGAGATGGTGGCGGCGGAAACCGCCTGCGAAGACGCGGCGGAGGCTGTGCGGGGCATAGAACCGGCGGGCACGGCAGGGGAGGCCCAGCGGCTTTTAGAGGAAACGGACGCGGCCTTTGTGCTGATGGCAAAGTTCGGCGGCCCCGGTTTCCGGGACCTGAAGAACGTTTCCAACCCCCTGCGCCGGGCCCAGGCCGGCGGCAGCCTGGGTATGCGGGAACTGCTGGATGTGGCAGGCACCCTGCGGGCCATACGGGCGCTGCAAAGCTGGCATGACAAATCCGCCGGGATGAAAACGGCGCTAAGCGACCAGTTTTCCGTGCTGTCGCCCAACAAATACCTGGAGGAAAAGATCTTCACGGCCATTATCAGCGAGGAGGAAATGGCGGACGCCGCCTCCCCGGCGCTGGCCACAATCCGGCGGAAGATCCGCAATGCCTCGGCCCGGGCCCGGGACCAGTTGGACAAGCTGGTGCACGCGGCGGCCCACCAAAAGCACCTGCAAGAGAGCATCATCACCCAGCGGGGCGGGCGCTATGTGGTGCCCGTCAAGGCCGAATACCGGGGGGAGGTGCCGGGCCTGGTCCACGACACCTCCGCCAGCGGGGCCACGGTGTTTATAGAGCCCATGAGCGTGGTGGAGGCCAACAACGAGATCCGGGTGCTGCAAACCCAGGAATTGGAGGAGATCAACCGCATTTTGCGGGAACTTTCCGCCGAGGCCGGGGCCTTTGCGGACGGGGTCATCCACAGCTACCAGGTGGCGGTAGAGTTAAACGTGATCTTCGCCAAAGCCCAGGTAGCCTACCGCATGAAGGCCGTCGCCCCCACCGTAGGGGAGGACGGCGTCACGGTTCTGCACGGGGCCCGGCACCCCCTCATCGACAAAAACAAGGTGGTGCCTACGGACATCAGCCTGGGCAGGGATTTTGACACGCTGATCATCACCGGCCCCAACACCGGCGGCAAAACCGTGGCCCTGAAAACCGTGGGCCTGCTGACCTTAATGGCCATGTGCGGGCTGATGATCCCCGCCGGGGCAGGGAGCCGGGTGTCGGTATTCCGCCATATTCTGGCGGATATCGGCGACGAGCAGAGCATCGAGCAGAGCCTGTCCACCTTCTCGGCCCACATGACCAATATCATCCGCATATTAAGCATGGCCGGCGGCCAGAGCCTGGTGCTGCTGGACGAGTTGGGCGCGGGCACCGACCCGGTAGAGGGCGCGGCCCTGGCCGAGGCGATCATAGAGGAACTGCGGGCCAAAGGGGCCCGGCTGGCCTGTACCACCCACTACGCCGAGTTAAAGGCCTACGCCATCCAGACCCAGGGTGTGGAAAACGGCTGCTGCGAGTTCGACGTGGAGAGCCTGCGGCCCACCTACCGGCTGCTCATCGGGGTGCCGGGCAAGTCCAACGCCTTCGCCATCTCCAAGCGGCTGGGGCTGGAGGAACGCATCGTCGGCCGGGCAGGGGAGCTGGTTTCCAAAGAGGACAGCGCTTTCGAGCAGGTAGTGGGCCGGCTGGAGGAGGAGCGCCATAAGTTGGAGGAAGAGTTGGCCGCCGCCCAAAGGGCCGCGGAAAGGGCGCGGGACAGCGTGCGCGAGGCCCAGGCCAAGCAGGCCGAAGCCGGCCGGCAGGCAAAGCGGGAACTGGAGCAGGCTAGGCAGGAGGCCGCCAATATCGTGCAGAAAACCCGCCGCCAGGCGGACGCGCTGCTCAACGAACTGGACGAGATGCGCCGCCAGCAGAACAAAGCCCTTTCCGCCGAGCAGAAGGCCCGGCTGCGGGGCGGGCTGCGGGACTTGGAAACCGCCGCCGACCCGGTGCACCAGTTGCGCTCCAACGAGGCATACACCCTGCCCCGGAAACTGCGGCCGGGGGACAGCGTGCAGATTTTTGACATTGACAAAAAGGCCACGGTGCTGGAAGAGCCACGGGACGGCCAGGTGCTGGTACAGGCGGGGATCATCAAGACCCGGGTAGCGGTGGAAAACCTGCGGCTGCTGGGGGAGGGCAAGCCGGAAAAGGCCAGGGGCCGCACCGTAACCAAAAGCGTAAGCGCACCGGACGCCAGCACCAGCCTGGACCTGCGGGGGCAGAATGTGGACGAGGCCCTGATGGAGGTAGACGCCTTTATCGACCGGGCCGCGCGGATGAACCTGCCCCAGGTGACGATCATCCACGGCAAGGGCACAGGGGTGCTGCGGGCGGCGGTGCAAAAGCATCTGCGCCAGTGCAAGCAGGTGAAAAAGTTCCGCCTGGGGGCCTTTGGCGAGGGTGAGAACGGGGTGACCATCGCGGAATTGGCGTAAAGGGCGCCCACTTTGCCATCCCCGTTTCTACAGGCCCTTCCCTTTTCTGGGGAAATATGGTATAATAGCCCCTAATACCCAATGAAAGACCCAAGAGGTGATCAGAATGGAGCACAAATACGCCAGCGACTGCCATAACCACTCCAGTTGCTCGCCGGACGGCAAACACCCGGTAGCGGCTATGCTGGATAGGGCAAAGGAACTGGGCCTGTATGCCTATACCCTTACCGACCACTGCGAGTGCAACCAGTATCAGGATAAATACCGCCAGCGGGCCGCCAGGGCCTGGCAGGCTATGGAGGAGGCCCGGCCGCCCCAGGGGCTGCGGTTTTACCGGGGCCTGGAGTTGGGCCAGCCCCTGCAAGACCTGCCCGCCGCCCAGGAGGCCGTGGGCCGCTTTGCCTATGATTTTGTGATCGGCTCGCTGCACAACCTGCCGGACAAGGAGGATTTTTACTTCCTGGACTGCGCCGCCATGGCTCCCGGCGAGGTAGACGCCCTGTTGGGGGAGTATTGGGACGGCCTGCTGGAAATGATAGCCTGGGGCGGGTTCGACAGCCTGGGGCACCTGACCTACCCGCTGCGGTACATCCAGGGGGCGCAGGGGGTACAGGTAGATATGGAGCGGCACGCGGAGAAAATCGACCGGGTTTTCTTGGCGCTCATCGCCAAAGGCAAGGCCCTGGAGGTGAATACCTCCGGCCTGCGGCAGGCGTTGGGGGAAACCATGCCCGGCCCCGGCCTGCTGAAACGCTACCGGGCGTTGGGCGGCCGGCTGGTGACACTGGGCTCGGACGCCCACTGTACAGAGGACCTGGGCAAGGGCATTGACCAGGGCATGGCGCTGCTGCAAGCGGCGGGCTTTTCGGCGTTCGCCGTCTATGAAAAGCGGCAGCCCGTGCTGCTGCCGCTGGCATAAAGGCGCTTGTATGGATATTTTGTTTGATACGGAAAAAGGCCGGTTCTCCTACCGGGTGGCAGGGCTGGCTGTGCAGGGCGGCAAGCTGCTGGTGCAGCGGGCTAAAGGCGGCGGGGGCCTTGCCATCCCCGGAGGCCATGTGGCCTTTGGCGAAACCGCGGAAGAGGCCCTGCGGCGGGAGTTTCGGGAAGAGTTGGGGCTACAGGCGGAAACCGGCGAATTGGCGGCAGTGGGCGAGGTGTTTTTTAACTGGAACGGCCCCTGCCAGCAGATCGCCCTGTACTACCGGGTAAGCCTGGATGTGGAGCCCTGGGAGGGCCCCCGGTACGGTTTTGACGAAAACGGGCGGGTACGGGATGCGGTAGAGTTCTTGTGGGTACCGGTGGAGGCGGTCCGGCGGGGGGAGTTACTGCTTTACCCGCCGGAGCTTGCCTTGCACTTAACGGGGAAGGGTACGCTGCATTTTGTATCGAACCAACTGGAATAACGGAGAGGAGCGCAACATATGGCAATGGAACAGGTTTTGGAACTTTTGCAGGACAACGCCCAACTGAACCCCAAACAGTTGGCTGTGATGCTGAACGAAAGCGAGGAGGCGGTGGCAAAGGCCATCGCCCGGTATGAGCGGGAGGGCGTCATCCGGGGGTACCAGGCCCTGGTGAACTGGGAGCGCACCGAGAGCCAGAAGGCCTCGGCCCTTATCGAGTTGCGCATTACCCCGAAAAAGGACACGGGCTTTGACGAGATTGCCGGGCGCATTATGAACTTCCCGGAGGTGGAGAGCGTGTATTTGATGTCCGGCGGGTACGACCTGGCCGTAACGGTAACAGGGCGCACCATGCAGGACGTGGCCATGTTTGTGCAAAAGCGGCTGGCCACCATAGACGGGGTGCTGTCTACGGCCACCCACTTTGTGCTGACCAAGTATAAGGACGGCGGCGTGATCTTCCAAAGCGAGTACGAGGAAATCGACGAGAGAGGGAGCAACCTTTGTGATTGAGTATGATAAACTGGTAAATTTCACTGTAAAACAGATCAAACCCTCCGGCATCCGGCGTTTTTTTGACATCGCCACCGAGATGGAG
This sequence comes from uncultured Clostridia bacterium, assembly GCA_947565265.1. GTDB lineage: Bacteria > Bacillota > Clostridia > Oscillospirales > Acutalibacteraceae > Acutalibacter > Acutalibacter caecimuris. The sequence continues at coordinate 6,292 of CANOFK010000045.1, forward strand.
GACGTGATATCCCTCTCGGTAGGCGAGCCGGACTTTTACACCCCCTGGCATATCCGGGAGGCGGGCATTGCCTCGCTGGAAAAGGGGCGCACCCGCTATACCCCCAACCGGGGGTTCATCCAACTGCGGCAGGAGGTGGCCAATTTCCTTGGGCGGCACTATGGGGTGGCATACGCCCCCGAAAGCCAGGTGCTCATCACCGTGGGCGGCTCCGAGGCCATAGACCTGTGCGTGCGCAGCCTCATCAACCCCGGGGATGAGGTGCTGATACCGGAGCCCAGCTTTGTGTGCTACGTGCCCATCACCCAAATGGCCGGGGGCGTGCCGGTGGTCATTGAAACCACGCCGGAAAACGGCTTTAAGCTGACCGCCCGGCAGTTGGAGGAAAAGATCACCGAAAAAACCAAGCTGCTGATCATGCCCTACCCCAACAACCCCACCGGCGCGGTCATGGGCCGGGCGGAACTGGAGGAGATCGCCAGGGTGGTGGAGCGCCACAACCTGCTGGTGCTTTCCGACGAGATCTACGCCGCCCTTACCTATACCCAAGAGGGGCACGTGACCTTTTCCTCCCTGCCGGGCATGGAGGGGCGCACCGTGGTGGTCAACGGCTTTTCCAAGGCCCATTCCATGACCGGCTGGCGGCTGGGGTATGCCGCCGGGCCCAAAGAGATCATTTCGCTGATGACGAAACTGCACCAGTTCGCCATTATGAGCGCCCCCACCACCAGCCAGTACGCCGCTATAGAGGCCCTGAAAAACGGCGACGAGGACATGGCCTATATGCGTAGCCAGTATGATATGCGCCGCAGGCTGATTGTGGACGGCCTGAACCAGATGGGCCTGAAGTGCTTTGAGCCGGAAGGGGCCTTTTATGTGTTCCCCTCGGTCAAGTCTACCGGCCTTACCTCCGCCGAGTTCTGCGAAAAACTGATCTACGGCAAACGGGTGGCCGTGGTGCCCGGCGATGCCTTCGGCCAAAGCGGCCAGGGCTTTGTGCGTATCTCTTACTGCTATTCGGTCAAACATATCACCGAGGCACTGGAACGCATCCAGGCTTTTTTGCAGGAACTGTAGGTGGCCAAGGCCAAGGCCAAGCCCAAGCCCAAGGCCGTGGGGACGCTGTCCCCACACCCCTGCCAAAGGAGCAAAGCCCCTTTGGAAACCCCTTTCCGCGCACCTGCGGGGATGTAACCTGGCCTGCCTTTCCCCTCGAGGAGCGCAGGCGGTGTACCGGATTTTTTCGTTTTTATTGTGTTGCGGAATGGTGATCGCCAAAAAAATAAGAAAAAAGAAGATAATAAAAATCAGCCTGATTGCGCGGGCATAAGCCCCCCAATAATAGCGCCCGAAAGCGCGGCCCCAAAAGTTTTTGAAGGGTGCAGGGAAACTTTTTTCAAAAAGTTTCCCTGCCCGCC
>CANOFK010000046.1 GCA_947565265.1 uncultured Clostridia bacterium
GGTGCTTTCCACTTTAACTTTTGCACACTGCTCTATCCCGGCGCTGGAGCGGCCCACCATAATGGTAAAGTTCCCGCTCTCCACGTGCCAGCCGGCCATATCCACGTTGTAATAGGCAAAGGCCCGCTTATCCAGGGTGAATGCCACCACCTTTTCCTCGCCTGGCTGCAATTCCACCTTCTCAAAGCCTTTCAGTTCCTTCACCGGGCGGATCACCGTGCTCTCGTCGTCCCCCACATACAACTGCACGATCTCCTTGCCTGCCCGGCTGCCGGTATTTTTCACCTTTACGCTGACGTGCAGGGTATCGGTGTCCTGCATCTCCGCCTTGTCCAGGGTCAGGCCGCTGTAGGCAAACTGGGTATAACTGAGGCCGTGGCCAAAGGGGAACAGCACCGGCAGCTTTTTCTTGTCATAATAGCGGTACCCCACAAAGATACCCTCCCGGTACTCGGCCCGGTCGCCCTCGCCAAAGTAGTACAGGTAAGAGGGGTTATCCTCCAGCCGCATGGGGAAGGTTTCCGCCAGCTTGCCGCTGGGGTTCACGTCCCCATACAGGAGGTCCACAATGGCCGGGCCCACTGCTTCGCCGCCCAGGTAGGCGTACAGCACGGCCTTTACCCCGCCGATCCAGGGCATCTCAATGGCGCTGCCGCACTCCACCACCACAGCGGTGTTGGGCTGCACCTTCAGCACCTCTTCCAGCAGCTTTTGCTGGCAGGCGGGTATCTGCATATCCTTGCGGTCAAAGCCCTCGCTCTCCATGGCGTCGGTAATGCCGATGAACACCACCGCACACTCCGCCGCCCCGGCGGTTTCCACAGCCTGGGCAATCAGGTTCTCGTCCGGCTCCTGGGTTTTGGTGCCGTAGCCCTGGGCATAGGTCACGCCGTAGCCCTTGGCCGCCTCTACCGAGCCGGACACCTTGTAACAGCTTACATGGGAGCTGCCGCCCCCCTGGAACCGGGGCTCGTCCGCAAACTTGCCGATAAAGGCCACCTTGGCCGATTTGTCCAAAGGCAGCATCCCGTCATTCTTCAGCAGCACCATAGACTCCGCCGCCATCTGCCGGGCCTTCTGGTGGTCCCGCTCGTAGTCGAACCGGGTGCCGGGCTGTCGGTTCTCCACATACTTGTACACAAAGCCCAAAATGCGTTCCACGGCCGTGTCCAGGTCGCTCTCCTGCATACGGCCCTCCTGTACGGCGGCAACCAGCTTTTCGGTGTTGCCGCTGCCGGGGCCGGGCATCTCCAGGTCCATGCCCGCGGGCACGCCCTTCACCCGGTCGTTCACCGCGCCCCAGTCGCTCATCACAGCCCCCTCAAAGCCCCACTCGTCCCGCAAAATCTCCGTCAGCAGCCGGTGGCTTTCCGAGGCGAAGTCCCCGTTGAGCTTGTTGTAGGAGCACATCACCGTCCAGGGCTTTGCCTCCTTCACCGACTTCTCAAAGGCGGGCAGGTAGATCTCCCGCAGGGTGCGTTCGTCCACCAGGCTGTCGCTGGTCATGCGGCGGTGCTCCATGCTGTTGGCGGCAAAGTGCTTGAGGCTGGTGCCCACGTTTTTGCTCTGCACGCCCTTGATGTACGCCGCGGACAGCTCCCCGGCCAGGTAGGGGTCCTCGGAGAAGTACTCGAAGTTCCGGCCGCACAGGGGGCTGCGCTTGATGTTCACCGCCGGGCCCAGCAGCACGGCCACGTCCTCGGCCTGGCACTCCTCCCCCAGCACCTCCCCGGACTCCCGGAGCAGGTCCCGGTCAAAAGAGCAGGCCACACAGGAGCCTGTGGGGTAGCTGATGGCCGTCACCGAGGCGTTCAGCCCCAGGTGGTCCGTATCCCCGGCCTGTTTGCGCAGGCCGCAGGGGCCGTCCGTCACCATCACCGAAGGGATGCCCAGCCGCTCCAGGCCCTCCACGTGCCAGAAATCCGCGCCGGAGCAGAACCGCGCCTTTTCTTCCAGCGTCATCTGCGCTACCAGTTGTTTTATATCCATTGCTAAAACAAACCCCTTTCTGTTAAAAACTATGTACAGATTATTCTAGCACGAAAAAACGAAAAAGTCCACCATATCCTGCACCCTGCCAAAAATTTTTTATCCTTGCTTTTCAAAATTGTTGGCGCTATAATGGTTATAAAGTATTGGCCCAGGGCGCGCTACCAGCCCCCCAGCGTGCCCCGCGCCGGTAAACCGCCCATAGCAAAGGAGGGCTGCCCGTGTCCGGCCCCCATATTTACTGGATCTGGTGCCAGGAGGCCTTTGGGCCCGGCAGCCCCCTCCCCCTGTATATCCACGAGAACTTCCCCGGCGGCGTGCCGGGGTTTGCCCAGGCCGGCCCAGTGACCTGGCGGAGCCTGCCCTATTTATCCCCCCGGCACGTCCAGACGCTGCGGCGTTTCACCCTCAGCCAGGCCCAAAGCCGCCTGCAACAGGCCCTGTCCTTTGGCTGGCAGGTGCTGGTGCCGGAAAGCCCCGGCTATCCCCCGGCCCTGCGGCACACGGCCAATCCCCCGGCCGTCCTGTACGTGCTGGGCTGCTGGCCGGCCTTTTCCGCCCCGGCAGTGGCTGTTGCAGGCGCCCGCAAGCCCCTGCCCGCCAGCCAGAAGGCCGCCTGCAAGATCAGCTACCAACTGGCAGCCGGCGGCGCCACCCTTGTCAGCGGCAGTGCCGCCGGGGTAGACGCCTGTGCCCTGGCCGCCGCCCTCCGGGCCGGTGGGCAGGTGGTCAGCGTCCTCCCCGTTGACCTGCACAGCCCCTACCCCACCGCCACCCGCCCTCTGCGCCGCCGCATCATAAGCCGGGGCGGCGCCCTTGTAACCGAGCACTTCTCCCAGCGGGCCCCTGTGCCCGGTGCCTTCCACTGGCGCAACCGTATTGTCACCGGGCTCAGCCAGGCCGTGGTGCTGGTGCAGGCCGGCATCCATAGCGGCACCATGATCTACGCCACCTGTGCCGCCGACCAGGGCCGCGACGTCTACGTTTACCCCGGCCCTGCCGGCAGCCCGGCCTTTGCAGGCAGCCATCTCCTGCTGGAGGACGGCGCCCGCCCGGCAGAAACCGGCCTGGCGGTGCTGCGGGACCTGCCCGCCTACTGCCGGGGCGGCAGCCACACCCGGTACCTCTACCCCCTGCCCGGCCGATCCCCCTAGCCGCCTGCCGGCCCCCTGCACAGAGAAAGGCACGCCCTCCCCGGAGAGCGTGCCTTTTTTGGTTGATTGGACCCTCCTGCCGGTCAGCCCAGGGCCTTTTCCAGCGCCTCCGCCAGTTCCTCCCGCAAACGGAGCAGCCAGCTTTCATCCTGGGGGTAATCGTCAAAGGCGGCCACATCGGGCAGCAGCCCCAGCACCTTTTCCCGGCCCACCAGGCCCTCCAGCGCCACCAGGGCGCAATAGTCGCTCATGGCCTCGTCCATCAGCATCATCCGCACCGATTCCTCCGGCTTGCCGTCCTTGCCGGGGTACACCAAAAACGGGTCGCCGCTGGGGAACGCCCCGCCCGCGTCCGTGCACCGGTAGGGGTCAATGGGGTACAGGGAGTACTGCGCATTATAAAAATTATACCCCCAATGCAAAAACCCGTCCAGTTGATGCCTATACAGCAGCGCCCCCAGCGCCCGGGTGCGCTGCCCCGCCTGCACAATAAACCGGTTGGGCACATCCTTGCTCTGGCTGGTGCAGTAGTACCCCCACAAATAGGGCGGCCGCTGTTCCAGGAAGGGCTTAATGTGGTCCACCGCGCATACCGGCTGCTGTACCAGCCCCTGCTGGTAAAAGGCATAGTCGGACAAAGCGTCCATCATGGCATACCCTTCCAGCAGGGGGGCCACGATCTCCCAGGCCCGGCGGTAGCTGTCCAACTGGTCATGGGAGGGCTCGTCAGAGATATGGAAGTAGGTCCTCTTTTCGATGCCCAGGGCCTGCAATTCCCCCTTCAGGGCCGTCAGGAACGCCCGCAGGAAGTCCCCATAGGCCTGGCCGCCCCCGTCGGTATCCCAGCCGAATAACGGCTGATACTGCCCGTCCTTCGTGCCCATCACCTTGGGCGCCGCCACGGCCCCCCACTGGCTGAACAGGTGGGAGATCTCGATATACTCCATGCCGCAGTCCAGGGCCATTTTCACCCAGCGGCGGAACTTCTCAAAGCCAAAGCGGTATTGCCCGTCCTCCACGGCCACATCCACCAGTTGTACGGTACGGCGCTCGCCGCCCACCGCGGTGTCCAAAGGCGGGGTAAACACCGGGGTCAGCAGCATATTGCACTTGCGCCGGGCCGCGGTGCGCACAAAATTCTCCACGATCTCCCAGTACCGCTCCGAGAACACCTCTACCTGGTAGTAGTCCGCCAGGCAGTCGCTGTGGAACCACTCCGTATGGGGGATGCCCAGCTTGGGCAGCGCCAGGCCCAGTACCTTGCAGGCCACCCGGCACTGGCAAAGGGTTTCTCCGCCGGTGGTCAGTTTCACCTCCACCGGGTATTCCCCGGCAGGCGTGTCCGCCCCCGGCTCCACGTCCACCCAAAGGCTGCGCCATTGGCCGGTAATCAGCGGCGCGCCCCATTCCGTCATATCCTGTAGCAGGTCAGGGTACAGGCCGGGGGCAGTGGCCAGGTAGCCCTGGTCTGCCTCCGGGTGGCAGGGGTAGGCGCAGGGCGCCAGTTCCACGGTGCGCACCCGCACCGGCAGGGGGGAAACCACCTCCACCCCGGCCAGGGCCTTGCCCCACCCGCCCCAATAATAGGCCAGTTGGAAAGACAGGGTTTCCCCCTGTAGCCCTGCCAGCCCCTGCCCCTCCCAGGCAGAAACCGGCTCCCGGTCCGGGAACACCTTACACATCGGCGATACCAGCTTATACTGAAAGTCCATACTTCCCTCTCTTTCTTTTCTGATGGGTTTCCCCAAAGTTTCCTATAGGCGCCCTATTGCAGGCTGACGCTAAACGCGAACCGCGCGTTCTCCCCATACCACAGGGGGAAGTTGGTCCCCCAGCGGTTGTTGCACAGCAGGTAGTACATCCCCTCCGCCGCGCTGCCGTAGTCCTCGTTCTCGTCGTACAGATGCCGCCCCCCTACCGACACCAGCGGGGCGTGCAGGCTGCGGATCACCCCCTGCCCGCTCTCCACCGCCGGGGAAACGTGCAGCTTGCGGTTGCCGCCCTCCCGCACATGGTAGGGGTCTACCGGCAGGCTCAGCTTGGTCAGGGTGATCTTCTCCCCCTCCCGGTACCCCAGGTTCATGCCGAAGAACAGCCCCTCCGGGATACGGCTGGCGTCTTTCTGGTACCATGCCAGCTCTATGCCAAGCTCCTGCCCAAAGGTATACGTCACCACCGCCAGCCGGGGTGCGCCGAACCGTTCCGCCGCCTCCTGCCCGGTAGAGAGCCACAGCCGCAGCCGGCCGTCCGCCTGTTCCACCTGGTCCACCTGGTAGGCATAGGTCCTGTCCGGCAGGTTGGGCACCTTGTCCAGGCCCGGTTTGGCAAAGTCCCCCTCGGCCCACACCCTGGTATACCGCAGTTCCCGGTTATAGCGCTCCAGGTTGTCAAACACGGTTTGGGCGCTGTACACCTGGTACACCAGCCGCCCCAGCCAAAGGTTTTCATAGGCCCTGCCGTCCTTATCCAGCACCTGTAAGCTGCCGTCCTCTTCCACCCGCACGTGCCAGCCATGGGCCGTAAACTCCCGCTGGGCCGTGTTTTCCCCGCACACCGGGGCCTCCTGGGGCCGCAGGGCCGCCAGCCGCCGCCGGGCCTCGGCCTGCCAGGGGGCGGGCAGGGCGCTTACCGCGTCCTCTACATACTGGCGCTGTTCCTCCCAGGAGTCCTCCATCTTCTTATAGCTGCAAAGCCCCGCCACAAAGGTGGGCTCATGGGCCAGGGTAAATTCCCGCAGTTCCTTGCCCGCGGGCATCACGTCATCCGGGGTAATATGGTCCCGCTGCCGGGCGGCGTAGAAGTCCTCTTTCTCCCAGTTCCGCCAGTCGGAAAGCCAGCGTTTCACGTCCCGGCCCCAACTGTGCTCCACCACCAGCAGCTGCCCCCGGCAAAAGGCCCGCCAGGCCGGCGAGTCAACCGCGGCCGGGTTGGCCTGCTCCCATTCGTCCCGCAAGCGCAGCAGTTCGTAATAAGCCGCCGATTTATACGGATCCGTGGCCACGCCGTGTATCCAGGTGTCCCCCAGTTCCTCCGTAACCACCGGCAGTTCCTCCCGGTGGGCCAGCACCACCTGGGCAAACTCGTCCATGGTGCCCGAAACGATCTCCGCCTCCGGGTACTTCTCCCGCAGCCGGGCCATCTCCGCGGCCACGCTCTCCGGCGAGGGCGGCCCGCTGTTGTCCGGGGTATGGGCAAACTCCATGGCCACCTCCCCGCATACGCTGGAGGCCCCGTACAGGGCGGCATAGTCCAAAATCACCTCGTCCTCCCCATAGCGCAGGCGGCACAAAGGCGGCAGTTTCACCATCTTCGAGGAGCCGTTGATGCCAATATGCAGATACTTGATGCCCGCCTTTGCCAGGTACGGCACCATCGCGTGGGTGTGGCTGGGCACATCGGTCATTTTGGCGGCAATGGTCTGCTTGCCAAACCGCTGGTCCAGCCGCCGGGAGATGCTCAGCCCGTACTGGAACAGCTTGCCGTCCATCAACTCGGTGTGGGTGGTCAAAGGCAGGCCGTGCCAGACAATCACCCCGTCCCGGATGGCCTGTTCCAGCAGGCCGGGGTCGCCCCCCTGCTCCAGGTAGAGTTCAATCAGGAACGAGCCCACCGTCCACACAAAGTTCTTCTTGCCGTCCTGGTTGCAGGCCCTGGCCGTGGCAATGGCTCCGGGGATAAAGGTTTCCAGGTAACGGTGCAAAACCGCCTGGGCGGAATCGGTAAAGCCGATGTCCAAATGGGTCTTGTGGATCACAAGGACTTTTTTGATGTTGTTCATACCGTTTCTCCTAATGGTTGTGTTGATGGCCAGCTACCCGGCCTGTTCAGACGGCCCCATTATAACACAAGTCCCCCCAAAACGGAACAGCAAAACCGCATTTCCTTAAAATTTCTTCCCGCCCCCCGCCGCCCGGCAAAGCGCATGAAAATTCCGCTTTCCCCCTCCCTTTTGTGTTGACACTGACAGCCTCATCCGATATAATAAGGATGTATAAGCCTGCGCGCCCCGCGCACCCATCCGGCGCGGCAGCAGCGCAAACAAAACCCAGGAGGCGATCCAGCAAATGGAAAACAAGCAGGAACAGGCCTATCAGGTCTACCAAAACCCCAACGGCCCCGCCATCGGCACCGCCGGGGCCAAGATCATAGAGCAGGACGGGCTGTACTTTAAAGATCTGGCCGGCGCCGGCCAACTGCTGCCCTACGAGGACTGGCGGCTGCCGGTAGAGGCGCGGGCCAAGGACCTGGCCGCCCGGCTGTCCGTGGAGGAGATCGCCGGGCTCATGCTCTACTCCCCCCACCAGATGGTGCCCGCCGGGCCCCACGGCCCCTTCCC
>CANOFK010000047.1 GCA_947565265.1 uncultured Clostridia bacterium
GTACGGATGGATTACCGACTCAAACTCCGCCCCGCGTTCTAAAAGCATTGGAACCAATTTCTGTTTTGCCTGGGGCGAGGCAATCGCCATGACCAATACTTCATTCTCTTTGGGATAGTAGCCTTGTATTGTCCCCACCACACCGTAGTCGCACGCTTTCCCTTTTAAAGGCTCCTCTGTATCATCCAAAAAACCTTTGATATTCCACCTAGGCCCTTGGATTCGGTGGATGTCCTTAATAATTTGTAATACCTCCCGGCCGCAGCCGCCGGCACCCACAATATACAAATCCTTCATACCATCACCAGCCCCCATAGATTTATGCATAATAGCCGCTATACTCCCCGGAAACGATATCGTGCCACCAGGGCCGGTTATCGAGGTACCATCGGAGGGTCCGCTCGAGGCCGTCCTCAAAGCTTACCAGAGGCAGCCAGCCCAGTTCCTTGTAAATTTTCGCCGGGTCAATGGCATACCGCCGGTCATGGCCTTTGCGGTCGGCCACATATCGTACCAGGCTTTCCGGCTTGCCCAGCCTGGTGAGGATCCGTTCCACTATGTCTATGTTCTTCCACTCGTTGTGCCCGCCCACGTTGTATATCTCACCGACCCTGCCCTCCCGCAAAATTAGTTCGACCGCCCGGCAGTGGTCCTCCACAAACAGCCAGTCCCGCACGTTCAGGCCATCTCCGTACACGGGCAGCGGCTTATCCTCCAGCGCGTTTATCACCATCAAAGGGATAAACTTCTCCGGGAACTGCCGTGGCCCATAATTGTTGGAACACCGGGATACCGTGGCCGGCAAACCGTAAGTCCGCACATACGATTGCACCAGCAAATCTGCCGCGGCTTTGGACGCGCTGTAGGGCGAACTGGTGTGCAGCGGCGTGCTTTCGGTAAAGGACAGGTCTGGCCTATCCAACGGCAAATCACCGTAAACCTCGTCTGTCGAAACCTGGTGGTACCGCTCAACGCCAAACGTCCGGCAGGCCTCCAGCAGTGTGGCCGTACCCATCACATTGGTCTGTAAGAACACCTCCGGGCCGGTAATCGAGCGGTCTACGTGCGTTTCAGCGGCAAAGTTTACCACGCACTCCGGATGCTCACTTTTGAACAACTCAAGCACCAGATTCTTGTCACAAATATCGCCTTTTACAAACCGGAAATGGGCGGCATCCAGCACGGGCTTTAGCGTGGACAGGTTCCCCGCATAGGTCAGCTTGTCCAGGCAGACTACCCTGTCCCCCGGGTGCCTATCCATCCAGTAGAATATGAAATTCGAGCCGATGAAACCTGCTCCACCAGTCACCAGCAAGGTCATGGTACGCACCGCCATTCCGTATGATTATCGTAGGAACCGCCCTTCCGCTACGCCTTTTAAGTGCTCGCTGTAGGGCGCTTTGCCATACATGGCCGCAGCTTTTAAGAGATCCTCCCGGCCGATCCATCCGGCGTAATAGGCGATCTCCTCCGGCGCGGAAATGACCACGCCCTGGCGTTCCTGCACCGCCTGCACAAATACTGCGGCGTCCATCAGGCTGCCTATGGTGCCGGTATCCATCCAGGCGAACCCCCGGCCCAGGATCTGCGCCTTCAGCCTGCCCGCCTGCAAATACAGCCGGTTCAGGTCCGTGATCTCCAGTTCGCCACGCTTTGACGGGCGCAGTTTCTTTGCCATCTGGCAGGCCCGGCTATCGTAGAAGTAAAGCCCCGTAACCGCATAGTGCGATTTGGGGTTCTCGGGTTTCTCTTCCACGCCCACAACCTGGAGCTCCGGACCCAGCTCTACCACCCCAAACCGCCTCGGGTCCCGCACATAGCAACCAAAAATGGTGGCATAGCCTGATTCTGCGTTGCTGATTGCCTCCTGCAAGTTCGCCGAAAACCAGCCGCCATAGAAGATGTTGTCACCCAAAACCAGGGCACAGGGTTCATCCCCTACGAACGCCTCACCAATAAGGAGCGCCTGGGCGATCCCCTCCGGCCTGGGCTGCGCGGCATAGCTTAGGCAGATGCCGAACTGCCTGCCATCCCCCAGCAAATCCCGGAACCTGGGCAGGTCTTGTGCCGTTGAGATGAGTAAAATGTCCCGGATCCCCGCCAGCATCAGGGTGGACAGCGGGTAGTATATCATGGGCTTGTCGTATACCGGCAGCAGTTGTTTGGAAACCACTTTTGTCAGCGGATACAGCCGCGTACCGGATCCCCCGGCCAGGATTATGCCACGCATCCGGCCACCTCATTTCTTACAGGATAGGATGATGTTGCAGATCATGTCTACCGTATCCAGTGGCAGTTCCGGGTATAACGGCAGGGTCAAGACCCGCCGGCTGATTTTCTGCGCTATCGGCGTCCGGCTTGGGTCGAACCGGCCTTTATAGCAGGAAAGCCCGCTGGTCAGTGGATAGAAGTACCTGCGCCCGTAGATGCTTTGGGCAGCCAGTGCTGCCAAAACCTCATCCCGGCCTGCCCCAAAGGCTTTCTCGTGAAATACCACCGGAAAGTACGCGTCATTAGGGGTGACCCCCTTTTGGACCGGGTTTAGCTGGATGCCCGGAGTGCCTTCCAGCCTCTCACGGTAGCGCTCTGTGACCCTCCTGCGCCCCGCAGTATTTTCGTCCATATGGCGCAGGTTGCATAGGCCCATAGCTGCCCGGAACTCGTCAAGCTTGGCGTTGCCGCCGGTTTCACCGGCATCCCCCTGGCCGTCCAGGCCAAAGTTGCGCAGCCGCCTTAACCGCTGGCCGAGCCCTTCTTCCCGGTAGGCCACCGCGCCGCCCTCAATGGTATGGAAAACCTTGGTGGCGTGGAAACTGAAACAACTGGCGTCGCCGTAATTTGCGATCCCCCTGCCTTTATACTTTACACCAAAAGCGTGGGCAGCATCATAGACCACTTTCAAGTTATACTTTTGGGCGACAGCCTCAATCTCCTCTACCGGGCAGGCATTCCCGTACACGTGGACCGGCAGGATCGCCGCTGTTTTCTCTGTGATGAGGGATTCGGCCTTACTGGCGTCAAGGGTGAAGTGGACGGGGTCAATGTCGCAGAAAACCGGCTTAAGGCCACAGCGGACGATGGCATGGGTGGTAGACGCGAAGGTGAAGGGGGTGGTGATGACCTCGCCGGCCAGCCCCATGGCCTGGAGTGTTAATTCCAGGGATAGATGGCCGTTGGTGGTCAGCTCCACGCCATTTGCCCCCAGGAACCGCTGCAAGCCCATGCGGAGTTCCTCGTGTTTCCCTCCCATATTGGTGAGCCAACGGCTTTCCCACAACGGACGGATTTCGGCGCAGTATTCTTCATATGTAGGCAAGGCCGGGCAGGTAACATTTATTGCTCTGTCCATGTTCAGTCTACCGCATCACAAAGGCGCCTCATAAAGGCCTCCTTATTCGCCTGTGGGGAGGTAGTCGGCCTGCCCAGGTCTGGCCTGCTACCAAGAGCAGCTTTGACCTCCAAAAAGGCTAACCCCCCATCCTGCCGGAGGACGTCCAGCGCCTGGTCTAACTGGAGGATATCCCCTGCCGCCATTGCGCTTTTATAACCGCAAGCCAGCGCAACCCCCGGCAAATCCACCCTTCCCGCTGCCGTAGGCATCCCGCCAACGGTTTCGTGGGCCCCGTTGTTGATGACAATATGCCGCAGGTTCGGCGGGTTTGCCGCGCCAATTACCGCCATCGCCCCCATATGCATCACTGCCGCGCCGTCACCGTCAATACACCACACTATCTCCCCCGGCCGCTGTACGGCTATTCCCAGGGCAATAGACGAACTATGGCCCATGCTGCCTACCGTCAGGAAATCCCGCCCATGGTTTTGGCCTAACCGCTCCCGCAATTCGAACAGTTCCCGGCTGGCCTTACCCGTGGTGCAAACAATGGGGGCGTCCCCTGTAACCGCCACAATATGTTCTAATATCCCCTCGCGCCCCATAACATACCCGTTGCCATAATCCGGCCTGCCGCTGTAGGCAAGCGCCCCTTTGCGTACCACGAAAGCCACGCTCTTGCCCTTTTCCAGCAGCGGGCGGAACCGCCCCATTGCCGTGGCGATGTCCCCCTCTGTACTCTCCGGGCCAACCACAAGGTATGGTATCTCCATGCAGTCCAACAGTTTTAAGGTGATTTCTCCTTGAAACGCGTGCTGGGGCTCATCCTTCACGCCCGGCTCGCCCCGCCAGCCTACTATGAAAATGGCCGGTATGCCATATACCCTTTGGTCCAGCAGGGACGCCACCGGGTTGATGGCATTCCCCTCCCCGGAGTTCTGCATATACACGGCCCCTACCTTGCCAGTTGCCAGGTGGTATCCCGCCACCAACGCCACCGCGTTGCCTTCGTTGGCGGCAATTATATGGTGCCGCACGTCCTGCCCAAACCGGTCCTGCAAGTAATTGCAAAGCGCTTTTAGCTGGGAATCCGGCACCCCAGTATAAAAGTCCACGCCCATAGCGGCTACAAATGCTTTCACGTCCATACTGCGCCCCCCTCTAATATCTGGTGGTATAGTAGGCTTATCGCGCCTATATCCAGCGGTACCGGGTTATTCCTTAAGCGCTCTGCGTTTACGGAACCCGTGAGTACCTCATAATCCCCTGGGGATGGCCTTGGTATACCCAAGCCCAAACCCGACACCATGCTTTGGAATTTGGCAACTGCATCTTCTACCGTATCACAGCCAAAGGCTTTTGCAAGCCTGCAAAATACCGCATGCAATCCCGGGCCGCTTTGCCTGTCCATATACGGCCACAATGCGGCATTGCACAGCGCCGCCGCATGCCCATGGGCAATACCATATAGCGTGGTAAGCTTGTAGCTCATGGCATGCCCCGCAGTGGTCTGGGTCAAGTTAATGGCTTTCCCCGCCAGGTATGCCGCCTGCTGCATACCCGCGTTACCCGCGGATGTGTTTTCCAGGTATGCGCCCATATTCGACAGCACACCCTGTATGGCCTGAAAGGCATACCCCCTGCTTTCCTCTGTAGCCTTTACCGACCAGAAACTCTCCATCCCGTGGCAGAGAGCATCCAGCATAGAGGCCTTGCGGTGGTATGCCGGCAGGGTCTTTAACAGGGACGGGTCGAACAGCACCACATCCGGCAGGCAGGTTGCATCGCTTACGGATGTTTTCTCCCCATCACGGTAGACCACCGCAAAGTGGGTGGCCTCGCTGCCGGTCCCGGCCGTGGTGGGGATGGCAATGAGGGGCACACCGGCGCCTGACCAGAATCTTACACACTTGGCCACGTCCAGCGCACTGCCCCCTCCCAGGCCTACGACGCAGTCACAGCCTTCCTCCCGAAAAAAACTTGTAGCCTGCAAAGCAGAACCGTAGTCCGGGTTGGGTGCAAAACCGTTAAACGGTACTGCCTCCAACTGCTCAAAGTAACGGTACAGCGCTGTGCCCTGGGCTGACTTCCCACACACGAGGAAAGGTTTCTTTATATGCAAACCACGGAAGTATGCATCCAGTTCGCCTATATTGGCAAGCAATCCTTGTCCCATCCCCTAAATCTCCCCCGGTACCAGCCGGATGATCTGTTTAAACGGCATCAGTTCCTCATCCGCCTCCTGGGCACGCCGGCAGCGCAGGATGGTTTCCGCCGTACGCTGCATGGCGGGCACCTGGCTGCGCATCAACTGGTTGGCGTAGATGACCAGGTTCACACCCCGGGCTTTCCACTCGTCCTCTGTTACCGCGTGAAAGGAGGTGGGGACCACGACCAGCGGCGTCCCTGTATTGTTCTTGCGGAAAGCATCCACAAACGCAAAAATCTCGTCCGCCTCCTTGCGGCGGGAATGGATCATGATACCGTCCGCCCCGGCCTCTACAAAGGCAAATGCCCGGGCCAGGGCATCATCCATGCCCTGCTCCAGGATCAGGCTCTCGATCCGGGCGATGATCATGAAGTCCGCAGACTTCTGCGCCCGTTTCCCCGCCGCGATCTTTGCACTAAAATCCGCGATGGACGCCTGGGTCTGCTTGACCTCCGTACCGAACAGCGAGTTCTTTTTCAGCCCCTGTTTGTCCTCTATGATCACCGCCGACACACCCATTTTTTCCAGTGAGCGCACGGTGTAGACAAAGTGCTCTGTCAGGCCGCCGGTATCCCCGTCAAAGATAATGGGCTTGGTGGTCACTTCCGTCAGGTCGTCGATGGTGCGGAAACGGGAGGTCATGTCTACCAGTTCGATATCCGGCTTGCCTTTGGCGGTAGAATCACACAGGCTGGACACCCACATAGCGTCAAAGCTACGGGCCCCCCCGCCATCATGGATGACCGTATTCTCCACAATAAGCCCCGAAATACCGTCATGGGCCTCCATCGCCGTAACAAGCCCTTTCATGCCCAGCAGTTTCCTGAGCCGGCCCCGGCGGCTGTCCGGCAGGGACAGTTCCGCCCGGGAGCGCTGCTCCATGGCACTGTATTTTGCATCCTTTGCATAGGGGAACTCTACCAACTGCCCCCCATAGGTGGCCAACGTTTCCAGGACTTCCCGGCGCAGGGGCTCCTGGAACCCTTCCCGCCAGTCATCCCCGTGGACCACTATATCCGGTTTATGCTCCAAAAGAATAGCCCGATAGCTCAGCTCCCGCTGCTCCACCACCTGGGCCACGCCCTTTATCCCTGCAAACAGCGCCATCCGCTCTTGGCAGGGCAGCAGCGGGAACCGCTTGTAGGTGGCTACGGTTTCGTCTGAAAGTACGCCAATGGTCAACCTACCCAGCCCTGCCGCCCGGCGGATAATGGCCATATGGCCGCTATGGAGCATATCTGCCGAGAAACACATATATACGCTGCGGCTTTCCAGCCTTTCCAACGCCTCCCTGGCCTGTGTCAGGTCTTCCGGGCAGTCCACCTCCTGGCAGAGCATACTGCCTACATCCAGGGGGGCAATATGGCATACCGCCTCATTCAGTGCGTTTTCCGCATAGCAGCCGGTCTGGCCGCCCTCACAAAACTCCACGATTTTGTCCAGCCAGGCACGCCAGTCCGGCGCCTCCAGCTTATACATTGGCTGGGCTGCCACAGCGTCCTCAAAATACTCTACCCCTACTTTTACGATCTGTCCGGCCTCCAAAACCGCCTTGAAGTCCTTTTCCGGCAGTGGCTGGGCTGTGCTAACGGCCATGCAGCTACCCGCATGGTGGACGGCCTGCCAGAGCACCTCCCCCTCGAAGGCCAAATCCCCATGGAGTAACAGTATATCCCCCTCCAGGTACTCTCTGGCACAATATATGGAGTATATGTAGTTGGTTTCGCCGTATTTCTTATTCTGTACGAAGGTATATGCCAAGGGCAGGGGCAGGCCCCTGCAATACTGCTCAATGGTGTCCCCAAAGGGGCCGGTCGTGATAACCA
>CANOFK010000048.1 GCA_947565265.1 uncultured Clostridia bacterium
CTTGTTGCGCTCGTTCGAGACATAGCCCCTTCCCTTATCCAAGGTAAGCTCCATAAAAAGCTTAGCCCCATCGCCCAGGGTGGCAATGTGAAGGTCAGGGTTCAGCACTTCAACCTCGCTGTCCCCCTTAATAGACGCCGCGGTGACCTCGCAGGGCCCCTCCGCCGAGATCTCTACTGTTTTGGGCCCGTCGCAATAAAGCCTTGCCACAATGCCTTTAATGTTCAGTATGATCTCGGTAACGTCCTCCTTTACCCCCGGGATAGTGGAAAATTCGTGCAGTACGCCGTCAATACGGATGGACTTGACAGCTACGCCCGGCAGACTGGAGAGCAGCACCCTTCGCAGGGAGTTGCCCAGGGTTGTGCCAAAGCCCCTTTCCAGTGGCTCTACCACAAACCGCCCATATGTGCCGTTTTCAAATGTTTCCGCAATTTCAATTTTGGGTCTTTCTATCTCAATCATCCGCGATCCTCCTCTACACAGGCAACGTAACGGCTGCTCCTATTCTCTATAACCGGCTGATTTTGTCATGGTCATATGGCCTGGTTCCGGCAGGGCAAGGCGCCCGGCCCAGCCTGGCAGGTGGGAATAACCACACAGCAAGGTGGCCCACAGGGTGCCCACAGCCGGCAGCATCAGGCTCTTACTTGGAGTACAACTCGACGATGAGGGTTTCATCCACTTCGAGATCGATCTCCTCGCGGGTAGGCAGCGCCGAAATAGTAGCCTGTGCATTAGCCGCGTCCACATCCACCCACTTGGGCGTGGGCTTGGCGGAGTTGGCCTCGATCACGGCCTTGAACTTATCGCTCTGGCGGCTCTTGTCCTTGATCGCCACGACCTCGCCGGGCTTGCAAAGATAAGAGGGGATATCCACCTTTTTGCCGTTTACGGTAAAGTGCCCATGCACCACCAACTGCCGGGCCTCTGCCCGAGAGCTGGCCCAGCCGCAGCGGTACACCACGTTATCCAGCCTGCGCTCCAGCAAAATCAGCAGGTTGTCACCGGCCTTGCCGGGCATGGTGGTGGCCATCTCATAGTAGTGGTGGAACTGGCCCTCCAGCACGCCGTAGAACCGGCGGGTCATCTGCTTGGCCCGCAACTGCATACCATATTCGCTGGCCTTTTTACGGCCCTGGCCGTGCTGGCCGGGGGCATAGGCACGGCGGGAAATGGCGCACTTATCGGTGTAGCAGCGCTCGCCCTTCAAAAACAGCTTTTGGCCCTCGCGGCGGCACAGCTTGCAAACGGCCTCTGTATATCTTGCCATATTATCAGTAACCTCCTGTTATGGGTTTTTACACGCGCCGTCTTTTGGGCGGGCGGCAGCCGTTGTGGGGGATGGGGGTCACGTCTTTGATCATGCTCACGTCCAACCCGGCGGCCTGCAGGGCACGGATAGCGGCCTCACGGCCGGCGCCAGGCCCCTTAACAAATACCTCTACCGACTTCATCCCATGCTCCATGGCAATCTTCGCGGCGGTTTCCGCGGCAGTCTGGGCAGCAAAAGGGGTGGATTTACGGGAACCACGGAACCCCAGCTCGCCGGAGCTGGCCCATGAAATGGCATTGCCCTGGGTATCGGTAATGGTAACGATGGTGTTGTTGAACGTAGACTGGATATGGGCAGCCCCGCGCTCAATATTCTTCCGTTCGCGGCGGCGGCGTACAGTACCTTTGGTAGTCTTTTGTGCCATTTGGGTGATCCCTCCTTACTTCTTCTTGTTGGCCATGGTCTTGCGGGGGCCTTTGCGGGTGCGGGCGTTGGTTTTGGTGCGCTGCCCCCGCACGGGCAGGCCCTTGCGGTGGCGCACGCCACGGTAGCAGCCAATCTCCACCAAGCGCTTGATGTCAAAGGCCACGTCCCGGCGCAGGTCGCCCTCCACATGGCAGTTCTTGTCAATATAATCGCGCAGTTTGGACGCGTCGTCCTCAGAGAGGTCCCGCACGCGGATGTCGGGGTCAACCCCGGTGGCGGCGCAGATATTGGTAGCGGTCTTGCGGCCGATGCCGTAAATATAGGTTAGCGCTATCTCAATGCGCTTATCTCTGGGCAGGTCAATACCGAAAATAGGAGCCATATTATATGACCATTCCTTTCTTCAGTTTTGCGCGCAGCGGCCTTAGCCCTGCCGCTGTTTATGCTTGGGGTTGTCGCAAATGACCATGACCTTCCCCTTACGCTTGATGATCTTACATTTCTCACACATCTTCTTGACGGAAGGGCGTACCTTCATACTTCAATCACTTTCCTTTCTCACTGGGGGCGGGGGGCTTTTCCTTGCCCCCGGCAGCCGGTTTCATTCTGGAAGGTTGTAAGAACTTTTACATGGAAGAGGGCGCCGGCGCCCAGCCTTTTGTGAAAAGGCCCCGCCGGGAACCTTTCCGCCTGGCCGCCTTCCCCCTGCCGGTCCAGCTTACCGCTGCCCCCGAAGGGATAAAAGCTTACTAGGGTTTTATTTCGAGCGCCAGGTGATGCGCCCCTTGGTCAGGTCATAGGGGGACATCTCCATGGTGACCTTGTCACCGGGCAGGATGCGGATAAAATTCATGCGCAACTTGCCCGAGATATGGGCCAACACCGTGTGCCCGTTTTGCAACTCGACCTGAAACGTCGCGTTGGGCAGGGCCTCTTTTACTACGCCCTGCACCTCAATTACGTCCTGCTTTGACATAGATTGACCTCCGTATCATACGGCGGCGGTGTTTGTAACCCAACCCGCCTATGCCTTTCTTTCCCCCGGGAATGCACCCAGGGCTGCCCGTAGCGTTCGATTGGTGGCAAGGGCCTCTTCTGGCAGCACAGTGGCCGTAGGGGCTAAGTGGAGCAGCTTTTTGCGCTTAGGCCGCTCCAGGGGCCGTTGCTTGCCGTCGCACACCAGCGCCCAGGGGGGCGCAAGATCCACTATGGCCAAAAAACGCCCCTTGTCCCTGCCCGCCTTGCTTTTTACAACCTGGCCGCGCGTTAGCTCCATGCCGGCCTCCTATTCGGGCAAGGTCAAAATGACCGGCCCGTTTGGGGTGATGGCTACCGTGTGCTCAAAGTGGGCCGAAAGGCTGCCGTCTTTGGTCACAACCGTCCAGCCGTCCGGTTTCACTTCAATCTCCCTGTGGCCCAGGTTGATCATCGGCTCTATGGCAATGACCATGCCTGCCGCCAACCGGGCGCCCCTGCCGGGCTTGCCGTAATTGGGGACGCTTGGGTCTTCATGCATCTTCGCACCTACTCCGTGGCCGCAAAATTCCCGTACCACCGAGTAACTGCGAGTTTCGACATACTCCTGCACCGCATGGCCTATGTCGCCCACCCGGTTGCCCGGCCGGGCCTGCTCAATGCCTTTCCATAGGGCCTGCTCGGTGGCGTCCAGTAAAGCCTGCGCCGAAGGGGCTATCTCCCCACAGGGGAAGGTCCAGGCATTGTCCCCGTGAAAGCCGCCTATGCAGGCCCCCACATCAATGCTGACAATATCGCCCCTTTTTAAAATAACGCCCTTTTGGGGTATGCCGTGGATGACCACATCATTTACCGAAATACAGGTGCTTGCGGGGTATCCCTCATAACCCAGGAAACT
Source organism: uncultured Clostridia bacterium (assembly GCA_947565265.1). Classification (GTDB taxonomy): domain Bacteria; phylum Bacillota; class Clostridia; order Oscillospirales; family Acutalibacteraceae; genus Acutalibacter; species Acutalibacter caecimuris. The sequence goes on from CANOFK010000048.1 coordinate 3,576, forward strand.
GGGCACGGCACCTTCGCTCTCCATATAATGCCGCACTTCTTTGTCGATCTCCCAGGTAGATACGCCGGGCTCAACCATACTGCCGGCCAGGCGCAGCGCCTTTTGAGAAATAACCCCTGCCTTCCGCATGGCGGAAAGCTCCCGGCTGGTTTTCAGCACGATCATGCCAAATCCTCCAGCGCCTCCAGCACCATACGGGTGGTGTCCTCCACCTTATCCTGGCCGTGCACAACCCGCAGCTTGCCCTGCTTGCTGTAGTATTCCTTCAGCGGCTCGGTTTGGGTGTGGTACACCGCCAGCCGCTCCTTTACGGTATCCGGGTGGTCGTCCTTGCGCTGAATGAGGGTGCCGCCGCAAGCGTTGCAAATACCCTCTGCCTTGGGCTGCTTATACAGCACATGGTAAGAGGAGCCGCACTTTTCGCAGACACGGCGTCCGGACATCCGGGTTACGATATCCTCGTCGGCCACTTCAATATCCAGCACAACGTCAATACCGGCGCCCATCTGGTCCAGAGCCTCGGCCTGGGGGATGGTCCTGGGGAAACCGTCCAGGATGAACCCGTTCTGGCAGTCCTCCTGTACAATGCGGTCTTTAATGATGCCGATGAGGATCTCGTCGGGCACCAGTTGGCCGCTTTCCATATAAGCCTTTGCCTTTAGGCCCATCTCCGTGCCGTTCTTCAGCGCCTCGCGCAGAATGTTCCCCGTTGAGATGGTGGGGATCTTTTTGTTCTCGCAGATTACTTCCGCCTGGGTGCCCTTGCCGGCGCCCGGCGCGCCTAACAGAATCAGTTTCATACCGTCATCTCATCCTCTCTTCTATAATGGCGGGGGCTGCCGGCGGGGGGATCCCCGCTCAGCCTCGCCTGTTACCATTAGTCCAAAAAGCCCTTGTAGTGGCGCATCATCATCTGGGACTCCAACTGCTTGACCGTTTCCAGGGCAACGCCTACGATAATGATGATCGAGGTGCCGCCAATGGAGAGCCCGTACATCCCCGTAACATTGGTGAAAATAATGGGGATAAGGGCCACAAAGGCCAGGAACAGGGCGCCAATCAGTGTGACTTTGGAAAGGATTTTGGCAATGAACTCCGCCGTGGGTTTGCCCGGGCGCAGGCCAGGGATCGTGCCGTTGCTCTGGCGGAGGTTATTGGCCATTTCCAGCGGGTTATACTGGACAGACATATAGAAGTAAGCAAACATGATGATCAGCAGGAAATATAGGATGGTGTACAGCCAGCCTGTGTTGGAGAAAGCATCCATAAACGCTTTGCCAAAGCCCTCGGTGGGGTCCCAGAACACCTTGATGAACTGGGGGATGCTCAAAATGGCGCTGGCAAAGATGACCGGCATAACGCCGCTCATGGCCACCTTCACGGGCATATAGGTGCTCTGCCCGCCGTACATTTTGCGGCCCACCACTTTTTTCGCATACTGTACCGGGATACGCCGCTCGGCCTCGTTCATAAAAACGATGACCCAAATGACCACCAGGAACAGCGCGATGAACAGCGGGGCCAGCACCAGGTACTGCCCGCTGGTAGAGGGGCTGGTAAGCCCCAACTGGAAATACTGCCACACGCCCCCAAAGGTAACGGGCAGCCGGGCCACAATGCCCGCGAACAGGATCATGGAAATACCGTTGCCGATACCCTTTTCGTTGATCTGCTCGCCCATCCACATGATCAGGGCCGTGCCGGCGGTAAAGGTCAGCACAATCACAATGCCCACAAAAACCCCGGCAAACCCGTCGGTTATCTTCACGATACCCGCGTTAGACCGCAGGTAGAAGTAGTAAGCAATGCCCTGTATAAGCCCCAAAGCTACCGTAACATAACGGGTAATGGTGGCAATCTTCTTGCGGCCGCTCTCCCCTTCTTTGGAGAGGCGCTCCAGCGCCGGTATGGCAATTGTCAACAACTGCATGATGATCGAGCTGTTGATATAGGGCGTAATGCCCATAGCAAACAGGGATGCGTACGAAAAAGCGCCGCCGGTCAGCATATTGATATACCCCAGCGCCGTATTTTCGCCCGCTGCGGCCATCAGGTTAGAGAGGGCCGAGGCGTCCAGGAAAGGCACCGGGATCACCGAGCCAAACCGGAACACCACAATAATCAGCAGGGTGTACAGCATCTTTTTGCGCAGGTCCGGGATGCGCCAGGCGTTCTTGATCGTGTTCAGCACGTCAGACCACCTCGGCTTTCCCGCCTGCGGCCTCTATTTTGGCTTTAGCCGCTTCGGAAAAAGCGTCTGCCTTAACCGTCAGTTTCTTGGTCAGTTCGCCGCCGGAAAGGATCTTCAGGGCGTCGCCGCTCTTCTTCAGCACACCGGCGTCCAACAGCGCCTGCACGGTTACCTCGGCGCCATCCTCAAAACGGTTCAAGCTGCCTACATTGACGGAAACGACCTCTTTGGCGAAGATATTGTTAAAGCCCCTCTTGGGAATACGCCGCTGCAAAGGCATCTGGCCGCCTTCAAAGCCGGGACGCATCCCGTGGCCCGCCCTGGCTTTCTGGCCCTTATGGCCCTTGCCCGCGGTCTTGCCATTGCCAGAGCCATGGCCCCGGCCGATGCGCTTGGCCTCCTGGGTAGCGCCGGGCACAGCCCTAAGCTGGTTGAGTTTCATCTTCACGCACCTCCTCTTCTTTGGTTATTCGCTGACCTGAACCAGGTGTCCGATCTTTTTCACCTTACCCTGGGTCTGGGGGTTGTCAGGCTGCTGGGAGGAATCCCCCACCTTAAACAAGCCCAGGGCATGGGCCGTGGCAATCTGGTCCTTCTTGCTGCCGATCAGGCTCTTGATCAGTGTAACTTTCATCTCAAAGCCCTCCCTTACAGAATTTCCTTGACCTGCTTGCCCCGGATAGCGGCCACCTCTTCGGCGGTACGCAGTTGGGTCAGGCCGGCCAAAGTCGCCCGCACCACGTTGCAGGGGTTGTTGGAACGCAGGGCCTTGGTACGGATGTCCTTGATACCGGCGCTCTCCACCACGGCACGCACCGGGCCGCCGGCGATAACGCCGGTACCGGGGGCGGCGGGTTTCAGGATGACCTTGCCGGCGCCGAACTCGCCCACAATCTCGTGGGGGATGGTGCTGCCCCGCAGGGCCACATGGTACAGGTTCTTCTTGGCGTCCTCAATGCCCTTGCGGATGGCGTCCGGCACCTCGGCGGCCTTGCCGATACCAAAGCCCACGGTGCCGTTGCCGTCGCCTACCACAACCAGGGCGGAGAATTTCATCACCCGGCCGCCCTTCACGGTTTTGGATACGCGGTTGATGGCAACCACGCGCTCGGCCATTTCAACGCCGTTGGGGTCAAAATTTCTTTCACTAGCCAAACTTAATTCCTCCTCGCTTAGAAGTTGAGGCCGCCCTCGCGGGCGCCTTCGGCCAGTTCTTTCACACGGCCGTGGAAGATATAGCCCCCGCGGTCAAACACCACGTTGGCAATGCCCTTTTGGGCCGCCCTCTCGGCAATCAGCTTGCCGACCTTGCGTGCGGCTTCCTTGTTGCCGCCGGGGCCCTCAAAGCCCTTTTCCACGGTGGAGGCGGCGCACAGGGTGGTGCCCGCTACGTCGTCGATCACCTGGGCGTAGATGTGGGAAGAGGAACGGAACACGTTCAGCCGCGGACGCGCGGCCGTGCCCGAAATCTTCCCCCGGACTCTCTTGTGCCGGCGCAGCCGCGCCTTGTTGGTATCCGGTTTATTTACCATAAATTGTGTAGCTTCTTTCATTC
>CANOFK010000049.1 GCA_947565265.1 uncultured Clostridia bacterium
CCGTATAGCCAAAACTTGCGGGGCAAGTTTGCAGTGCCCTGCCCATAAGCCTATAGAGATAAGGAGGTCCTCCCTATGCCGGGTATTTTCAAGCGCTTTCGTCCCATAGCGGCTGATAAATATGTGTTCCCGGACGCGGAGGACCTTACCGTTTCCACCGCCCAGCCGGAAACGCCGGTGCTGCCCCAATGGGATGGGGAAGAAGCCGGGGAGGAACCCCCCCCGCCCGCCCCTGTCCCCGAAGCGCCCCCCAAAGAGCCCACGGCCGTCGACTTCGCCCAGATCCAGGCCGAGGCCATTTTGGCCGATGCCGAAAAAGAGGCCCAGGCCCTGCGGGAAAAGGCCATGGCCAGCCTGCAAGCCGAGCTGGACCAGTTGCGCCAGGTGGCACGGGAAGACGGCTACGACATGGGCTTTGCCCAGGGCCTGGCCGAGGGCCGCAACCGGGCCCGGCAGGAGTTGGAGGAAAAAGCCGCCGCCCAGGAAGAGGAGGTGCGCGCCTTCCTGCAAGAGGCCGTCCGCCAGCGGGACCGGCTTTTGGAGGACAGCAAGCAAGACCTAAAGGAACTGGCCCTGGCCATTGCCGAAAAGGTGATCCGTGTCAGCCTGAAAAGCAGCGGCGATATCCTCATCCGCATGATCGAATCCGCCACGGCCAAGCGCCGCCGGTGCGAGTGGGTGCAGGTCTACATAGCCGGCTGCGATGCCCGTGCCTCGGCCAATACCATCCCGGAACTCACCGCGGCCCTGTCCCGCCTTTCGGACCGGGTGCGGGTCATCCCCATGGCCGGCGACGAACCGGGCACCTGTATCATCGAGATGCCCGACGAGATCATTGACGCCAGCGTGTCCACCCAGTTGGACGCCTTGCGGGGCGTCGTATCCAATGCCGACCCGGACCGGGGCGGCTGGCTGAACTGACAGGCGGTGCCTATGTTTGAAGATACCATCCGGCAGGTGCGGCAGGCGGAAACCATCGGCCACACCGGCAAAATAGAAAACATCGTAGGTATGTCCATCGAGGCCAGCGGCGGTCGCGCTGCGGTGGGCGATATATGCCGTATATATAGTGGTGAGTCCGGCGGGCAAATACCAGCCGAAGTGGTCGGTTTCAAAAACGACCGGATGCTGCTCATGCCCTACGCCGAGATGGCCGGCATTTCCTCCGGCAATTTCGTGCGCAACACCGGCCACCAGTTGCAACTGAAAGTAGGCCCCTTCCTCAAAGGCCGCATCATCAACGCGCTGGGCCAGCCCATTGACGACAAAGGCCCCTTCGAGGGCGGCGACACCTACTTTTTGGGCAGCAGTTACATCAACCCCCTCACCCGCCCGCCCATCCGGGAGCGCATGGAGTTCGGGGTCAAAGCCATCGACGGCCTGCTCACCATTGGCAAAGGCCAACGTATGGGCATCTTCGCCGGTTCCGGCGTAGGCAAGAGTACCCTCATGGGCATGATCGCCAAGTACGTCAAGGCGGATATCAACGTCATTGCCCTGGTGGGGGAGCGCGGCCGCGAGGTGCTGGAGTTCGTGGAAAAAGACCTGGGCCCGGAGGGCATGGCCCGTTCCGTCCTGGTGGTGGCCACCTCCGACCAGCCCGCCATGCTGCGGAAGAAGTGCCCCACCGTGGCCACCGGCATAGCCGAGTATTTCCGGGACCAGGGCCTGGACGTGCTGCTGATGATGGACTCTCTCACCCGTTTCGCCATGGCCCAGCGGGAAGTGGGCCTGGCCATTGGCGAGCCGCCGGTGTCACGGGGCTACACCCCCTCCATCTACGCCGAGCTGCCCAAGCTGCTGGAGCGCAGCGGCAACTTCAAAAAAGGCTCCATCACCGGCATCTACACCGTGCTGGTAGAGGGCGACGATACCAACGAGCCCATTGCCGACACCGTGCGGGGCATCCTGGACGGCCACATCGTCCTCTCCCGCAGCCTGGCCGCGGCCAACCATTACCCGGCCATTGACGTGGGGGCCAGTATCTCCCGTCTGATGGTGGAACTGGTGGACGACAGCCACCGCCAGATGGCGGCGCGCCTGCGGGACATTATGAGCGTCTACAACCAAAACGCCGACCTGGTGTCCATCGGCGCCTACAAGGCAGGCACCAACCCCAAGCTGGACTTCGCCCTGACCAAGATCGACAAGATCAACGACTTCCTCAAGCAGGACACGCGGGAGGCTTTCAGCTACGAACAGTGCCTGGAGAAGATGGGCCAGATCCTGTCCGGCCGTTAGGCCGGGCGGCTTGTACACAACCGGGCCGGCCTACATGGTATAAATTATAGATAGGCAACCACGGGCAAGTTTCCGTGGCCCGCCGGTATACCATACCCACCATACTAAAAAGAAAGGGGGCGGTTCCCATGAAGAAGTTCAAGTTCCAGTTGGATACGGTGCTGCGGTACAAAAACCAGGTGCTGGATATCCGGCTGGCAGAGCACGGCTCGGCGCTGGCGGCAGTCCGCCGGCAGGAAACCGTGCTGGAGCAGGCGGTCCAGAACCGGGTCAACTGCGAGGAAGAGTACCGCCAAAAAAAAGCCGAGGGCATCACCATTGCCGATTCCATGAAGTATGAAACCGGCATTGAGGTGCTGGAAGGCGCCGTCCGCCGGGAGGCCAGCCTCCTGAAAGAACTGCAAAAAGACGAAGAGCAAAAGCGCGCCCGCCTGGTAGAGGCCAGGCAGGAAACCCAGTCCCTGGAGAAGTTGAAGGACATCAAGCGGGGCGAGTATGACTTTGCCCTGGCCAAGGCCGAGGAGAAGGAAATCGATGACCTAGTCATGGCCCGCCGCTCGGCGGCAGCCCGTGAAGGAGAATTGTAATGGCAATTTTGTAAAGCAACCGGCTTTACACAAAGCGGCTTTTTGGGCGAGGGTAGGGCTTTCCTGCCCAAAAAGCCCGTTTATACCCCCCAAATACCCCCAGCTATCCCGGTAATACCTGCCCGATAACCCCCCAATACCTACCGGATACCTGCCCGGTACCTGCCCATGAACAGGGCCAAAAACGGAGAAAACAGGGCCCACAGGCACCCCCTGTGGGCGGAATATAGATAGCATATCATGGAAAGGAGGTGAAAGGAAATGAACATCAACCTATTGGCACAGGGCCTTGTTGCGGACATCATGCAGGCCACCCAGACCCTTCTTCCGGGCGAACCCGGCCAGGAGGGCGCGGACTTTGAGGAGATGCTCCTCAAGCAGAGCCAGGCCGCAAAACCCCAGCAAACAAGCCGCCCGAAGGACAAAACCCCGGCCAAGGAGGAGCCCGGAAAGCCCCAAAACACCGGCACCAAAGACCAGGAGATCGTCGAGGAAGGCCAGGAAGTGGCCGCGGCCCTCGTGACCTCCCAGCCTGTGGTGCCTATTGAGCTTGTGGCCGCTGTAGAGCCCGTTCTCGTGGGCAAACTGGAGGCCCCCACTCTGGAGCAGCCCGTGGCCCCTACCGCCAACTGGGCAGCCGCCACCCCCACGGTGGAGGCGTCTACAGCCCAGCCCCAGGCGGCAGAAACCGCCGTACAGCCCCAGGCCCAGCCGGCCGCCCAGTCCTTCCAGGCGCAGCCCCAGGCCCAGCCGGAGGAAGGCCAGGCCGAAACCGTGGCCTTGCCCGAAAGCAGCCCGGAAGTGGCGGTACAGCCCGAAAACCGGACGGAAACCGCCCCTGTAAGCCGCCATCAGGCCAATCTTTCTGAGGAGGAACAGCCCGAAGAGGTGCAGGTTACAGACACCTGGACCCAGGAGCAGCAGGTTTTCCAGCGGGAAACCGCCGCCCCTATCAAGGTTGCCGACAACTATGAGGAGGCTGAACCCACCGACCTCAGGCTGCTGGATCAGGTGCAAAACCAGATCAGCCGGGCCGTGCAGGAAGGCCAGTCCCTGGTGCGCCTGCAACTAAGCCCCGCCAGCCTGGGCCAGGTCATGGTGGAGATCACCCGCAGCGCCGACGGCACGTTAAGCATCATGATGAGCGCCGCTACGGAAAAGACCGCGACCCTTTTGCAGCGGCATGGGGGTATACTCCAGCAGTTCCTGGCAGATAACCTCCAGGGCCCTGTGCAAGTGACCGTGCAGCAGCCCGAACAGCCGGAGAACGCCAACCAGTTCCTGAACCCCGATGGGCAGAACCGGCAGCACCAGAACCAGCAGCACCAGGAGAAAAAGCAGAAAGGCACCACCGAAGACTTCCTCCAGCAGCTCCGTTTGGGGCTGGTCGGGCTGGAAGAAACCTGACGGACGGCGGGGCGCCGGGCACCGGTGCGCCCGCTGGCCCGTACAGGTAGCCGAGGCAGGCTTTGCCCCGGCAAATGCAGAACAGAAAGGCGGTAGAAATATGGCAACAGCCGGTATGAGCGACCTGGGGAACCGGGTCGGCGTAACGCAGAACGTAAATAAGCTAGCCCAGAACAGTACCAGCAAAAAGGCCGGCAAAGAGTTGGACATGAACGACTTTTTGACCCTGATGGTGGCCATGTTCCAGAACCAGGATATAGACAACGCAGCCTCGACCAGTGACATGATGAACCAAATGGTTCAGATGTCCGTGGTGCAGGCAATTACCAACATCAGCACGCTGATTGACGACTCTACGGTGCTGACTTACGCGGCCTCCCTGGTGGGCAAGGAAGTAACAGTGGGCCAGTATGTAAACAAAGAACTGAAGGAAATTGTGGGCACCGTGACCGGTACGGGTACCCTCAACGGTATGCAGGTCATCTTTATTGGCGACAAGAGTTATTACCTGAACGACGTGATGGCGGTGGGCCGCCTGCCGGATAAGGGCACAGACCTGAACCCCGACGGCAGCGAAAAACCCACCGATCCGGTAGACCCGGACAAACCCACGAACCCGGATAAGCCGACCGACCCGGCAGACCCGGATAAGCCCACTGACCCTGAGAAACCGGAGCAGCCGGCATAAAGAACGGAGGTTGAGAGGGTATGATGGACCGCGTGCAGGGGGCGGGCAGGGCCCTTCCCCAGCAGCAGGAAACACAGGCCCGCAGTGCCCCGCCCAAAGCCAGCTTTGGCGATATACTAAGCCAGGTACGGGAGGAACGCGGCCAGCAAGGGCAGTCCCAGGGCATCAATTTTTCCAAGCACGCCATAAGCCGGGCAGAGGAGCGGGGTATTGAGCTGACCCCGGCGCTAATGCAGCAACTGGCAGGCTCGGTAGAAAAGGCCCAGGAAAAGGGTGCCAAAAACATTTTGGCGTTTAACGCCACCCAGGCTTTCATCATCAATGTGCCTTATGGCAGGGTTATCACCACCATGAGCCAGGACGAGATGAAGGAAAATATCTTTACGAATATCGACGGCGCGGTATTGCTTTAGCCGGACCTTTTTAGGAGGTTAAGGGGGCAGGCCTGCCTGACCTGCCCCGACCGCGTCAGGAAAAGGAGAAAACAGAATGACAGGTGCAATGTATGCGGCTGTAGCCGGCCTTAGGGCCCATATGAGCGCGCTGAACGTGATTGGCCAAAACATCTCCAACGTGAACACCAACGCCTACAAGGCCACCCGTTACACGTTTTTGGAGGCGCTTTACACCACGGTTCGCGGCGGTAGTAACGGCTCTAACCTGGTGGGCGGTAAAAACCCCGCCCAGAACGGCTACGGCTCTTCTATTGGTACGATTGACCTTGATATGAGCACGAAGAACTACACCCCCACCGGCCAGGCCCTGGACGTAATGATCGACGGCGACGGGTTCCTGATCGTAGGGGATAAGACTTCCACCTTTATGAACGGTGCCGATGATTTGAAGGGCATGAACCTGACCCGCCTGGGCAACCTGAGCTTTGACCCTAACGGCTATCTGGTAGACGGCCAGGGCCAGGTGGTTTATGGCTATCTTTCGGTGCTCAGCCCGCTGTATGAGGCGGCGGTAAAGCAGGGTAATGCGCTTAGTAATACTGCTCCAGGTGCAGACCCGGATAATCCCCCCAACAAGGGCGTAGCCGGTCTGCCCACACTGGCAGATGTAATTAAAGAGGGTGCTGCCGACGCAACAAAGGGACCGAAGGACCTGAACTTCTACATCGACGATAAGGGGCAGGTTGTGCAGGCCAGGGAGGTAAAGGCGGCGGACGGTACGAATCCTGCTGAGTTTGAGTACTTTGTAGTTGAGCAGTACACCTCCGCCCCAGTGCTTACCGCTATCCGTTCCCCTAAAGCGGACGCGGACGGCAAGGCGGTATATCCCTCCTGGGATAAGGACCCCACCAGCGAAACCTATGGCCAGATTCTGGACGGTGAAGGCACCAGCCGTATCGTGCGGGAGAGCGTGAGCATTGACGAGAACACCGGGCGCATCACCTGCACCACCAATACCGGCGAGGCAGTGGTCATCGGCACAATCGCCATTGCCAAGGTGGAGAACCCCAACGGCGTTACCCACGTGGACGGCCACTACTACCAGGCCCTGGAAGGCGCCGGCGAGGTGCGCGCCACTTCCGTAGGCCACTCGGTGAAGAACAGCAACCATGAGGATAGCCCCTTCAACGTCAAGTTTATCCCCACCGTTAATGCTGATGGAACAATCACAGCGCCGGCTGACACTACACAGGCCACTATGGGCCCCGGCGAGTTCAGCGTGCAGCCCAGCGGCGGCACCAAACTCCTTGGCGGCGGCCTGGAGAGCAGCGGTACGGACCTGGCCAACGAGATCAGCAACATGATCATGATCCAGCGTGGCTACCAGGCCAATACCCGTATCGTTACCGTAACGGACACCATGCTGGAAGAGCTGGTGAACATGAAACGCTAAACCTTAGCGGCATAGCGGCGCCGGAAAAAGGCGCACGCAACCCCAATCGACCAGCCGCCCCCGGCAAAGCCCTTTAAGCCGCGGAGGCCGGCAAAGAAATACACAGCCCGACAAATGGGCAGAAACCCGCGCCGGGGCAGGCCGTGTGCCTGTCCCTGGGGGCGGGGGATTTTACGGAGGGAGAAAGAGCGTTATGATCATGCTGACAAAAACGAGCGGCGAGAAATTCCTGGTCAACCACCTGCAGATCGAGTGCATCGAACTGATCCCCGAAACAAAGATTGTCATGATGAACCGGGATTTTTATCTGGTACTGGAGTCTGTGCAGGAGATCGTGACCCGCATCGCCGATTACAACGCAAAGGTGCAGGACATCCACAGGCAGGTCACGGTAAACGAGGACGCCCCGTCCCGTGGTTCCACACAGCGGTCCGGGTTCAGGCGATAAGCGCGGCCGCCGGAACTACAAATGACAACAAGGATTGCTGGTTTGCAGGCTACAGTAAGTATTA
>CANOFK010000050.1 GCA_947565265.1 uncultured Clostridia bacterium
CTCGTTTTTGGACAAAAATCCGGCATTTCTCCGGTTTTAAAACAGACTCTAGCGCAGGGCCACCATCTCCCCTGCCCGCTTGTAGATATGCCCTGCCGGTACCACGCCCCGCACCATGGCGAGGGGGTACACCCGGCTGCCCCGGCCTATGACCGTGCCGGGGTTCAGCACGGCGTTGCAGCCGATCTCGGCAAAATCACCCAAGACCGCCCCGAACTTCTTTAGGCCGGTATCCACCCGGTTTTCCCCAAAGGCCAGCGTGACCGGGGATTTATCCTGTTTGACATTGGAGGTGACGGACCCCGCCCCCATGTGGGCTTTGTGGCCCAAAATGGAGTCGCCCACATAGTTGTAATGGGGCACCTGGACCCCGTCGAACAGGATGACGTTTTTTAGCTCGGTGGAATTGCCCACCACGCAGCCCTCCCCTACCAGGGCGTTGCCCCGGATGAAAGCCCCTGGGCGCACCTGGGTTTCCGGACCGATGATGCAGGGCCCGGCTATATAGTGGTTGGGGAACAGCCTGGCGGTGCGGTGGATCCACACGAACTCCTCCGGGTGGGCGTAGTCCCCGGCAGGCAGGTTTTGGCCCAGGGCCTTGATGAAGGCGCCGATCTCCCCCAGGGCCTGCCAGGGGTATCGGTATCCCTCTAAAAGCGCCGCCGCGGCGGTGTGGTGCAAGTCAAGCAAAAGGGTGGTGCAGAAATCAGTCTGTTCCATAGGTTTTCCTCCTTATGGCCGCTTATTTGGAAAACAGCAGTACGGCCTGGTCAATGGCGTCCAGTTGGTTTAGGTCCAACTGCAGTTCCCCCTGGTCGGTCAGGCGGATGTCCATGACAATGGACACGGCCTGGGGCTCGTAGTCTACCTGGCTGACCTTGGCCCGGCAATACTCCAGCACCTTATCGATATACAACTGGTAGGCGTCTACCGCCGGGGTAGGGGCCGGGGTGGGCGCGGGGATGGGGGTAGGCTCCTCCTCGCCGTATGCATCCTCATCCCAGCCGTCTTCGTCCTCACCCTCGTCCCCGTCCTCAGCGGGCGCGGGGGTGCTGTTGGCCGCCGCGGCCTCTTCCTGGGCCTGGGTGCGCAGCTTGGCAAATTCCTCTTGCAGGCCGCACAGGCTGCTGATGGAGGATACATCAACCTGGATGGTGTAGCCGGTGTCTACCTTCTGCTCATCCTGCACGGTATACCGGGCCGAAAGCAGCGCCTTGGACATAACGTCTTGAAAGCCCGCCAACTGCTGGTCTGTAGGGGACAGGCTGTAAGCATTGCAGAAATTGACGGCCGCGTTCTCCACCGTGGTGGTATTGTTGGACTGGGCGGTTTCCTGGGTGGCGTGGGCCACGGACATAAAGCTTTCGTGGGTGTTGTGGTAGCTGCTGTCCAGCAGGGCCTGGATGTAGCTGGACACGTCGTAGTCGTCGAAATCCTCTGAGGGCAAAAAGCCGCAGCCGGTAAAAACCGCCGCCAAAAGCAGGCTTAAGGCCAGAGAGGCCCATCTTTTTGGTTCCATATCGTCCTCCGTTTTCCTCTTTTCGTTGGCATGGGTGGCTCATGCGTCCCGCCCGCAGCACTTTTTGTACTTTTTGCCGCTGCCGCAGGGGCAGGGGGCGTTGCGGCCGGGCTTTTTGGGCTTTTTCTGGGGCTGCTTTTTCACGGTGCCGTCCCCGGCGGCGCCGGCGCTGGTTTCCTTGGCCACCTGCTCCCGCTGGGGGGCTTCGGGGGTGCGCAGGCGCACGGTGAGGATATCTTTGGCGGTGTTCTCCCGGATGGTGGCGATCATGGCGTCGAACATATCAAAGCCTTCCAGCCGGTACTCTACCACCGGGTCCTGCTGGGCGTAGGCCCGCAGGCGGATGCCGTCCTGTAGCTGTTCCATCGCGTCGATGTGGTCCATCCACTCCCGGTCCACGTTCCGCAGCAGCACCACCCGCTCGATCTCCCGCATAACCGGGGCGGTAAAGGCTTTTTCCCGCTCTTCGTACAGGGCCTGGGCTTTTTTGAGGATCTCGCCGGCGGCAAAGGCGGGCTCCAGATCCTCTATCTCCTGGGGGTTGTAGTCCAGGTCCCCAGGGCCGATTAGCCAGCCCATATAGTGCTCCCGCAGGCCCTCCAGGTCCCAGTCGTCGTGGGGGATGTTTTCGGGCAGATACCGCTTGACATTGGCCTCGATGGCCTCTTCCAGCATTTTCAGGATGGCGGGTTTCATGTCCTCCCCGTCCAGCACCTGGTCCCGCTGGCCGTAGATGATCTTGCGCTGGTTGTTCATCACCTCGTCATATTGCAGCACGTTTTTGCGGATGCCGAAGTTCCGGCTCTCCACCTTGCGCTGGGCGCTCTCGATGGAGTTGCTGACCATGCCCGCCTCGATGGGCATATCATCGTCAATGCGCAGCCGGTCCATCATGGCGGAAAGCCGCTCCCCGCCGAAGAGGCGCATCAAGTCGTCTTCCAAGGAGATATAGAACCGGCTTTTGCCAGGGTCGCCCTGGCGGCCGGAACGGCCCCGGAGCTGGTTGTCGATCCGGCGGCTCTCGTGGCGCTCGGTGCCGATGATGTACAGGCCCCCCAACCCCTTTACCGCTTCGGCCTCCGGGGCGATCTGGGCCTCGTACGCCTTATTGAGCCGGGCGAACTCCTCCCGCGCCTGCAAGATCTCCTCGTCCTCTGTGTGGCTGAAGGCCGTGGCCTCTACCAGTTGCTCTTCGGTATAGCCTTTTTTGCGCATTTCGGCCTTGGCCATAAACTCGGCGTTGCCCCCCAGCAGGATGTCCGTGCCGCGGCCGGCCATGTTGGTGGCAATGGTCACGGCCCCCTTGCGGCCCGCCTGGGCCACGATCTGGGCCTCCTTCTCGTGGAACTTGGCATTGAGGACTTCATGCTTTACGCCCCGTGCTTTCAGCAGCTTGCTGAGCATCTCAGACTTTTCGATGGTGATGGTGCCCACCAGCACCGGCTGGCCCTTCTGGTGGTGCTCTACAATGTCCTCGATCACCGCCCGGTACTTGGCCTCGCCGGTTTTATACACCACATCGGGGCAATCTTCCCGGACCATGGGGCGGTTGGTGGGGATCTCTACCACGTCCAGCTTGTAGATCTCGGAGAACTCCTCCTGCTCGGTCATGGCGGTGCCGGTCATGCCGGAGAGTTTTGCGTACATACGGAAGTAGTTCTGGAAGGTGATGGTGGCCAGGGTTTTGCTCTCCCTTGCCACCTGCACCCCCTCTTTGGCCTCTATGGCCTGGTGCAGGCCCTCGTTATACCGGCGGCCGTACATCAGCCGGCCGGTGAACTCGTCTACAATAATGACCTCGCCGTCCTTCACCACATAGTCCTGGTCCCGGTGCATAATGCCCCAGGCCCGGATGGCCTGGTTGACATGGTGCTGGATGCGGATGTTCTCCGGGTCGGTGAGGTTTTCCAGGCCGAAGAATTCCTCGGCCCGCTTTACGCCCTGGCGGGTGAGGGAGCAGGTCTTTAGCTTTTCGTTTACAATGTAGTCATACCCGGCGTAGAGCTCGTCGTTGTCCTCTTTCTCGTCGGTTTCCTTTACCCGCACCAGTTTCAAGCCCCGTGCCAGGGTGTTGGCCCGCTGGTACAGGTCGCCGGCCTTTTCCCCCTGGCCGGAGATGATCAAGGGGGTACGGGCCTCGTCGATCAAAATGGAGTCCACCTCGTCTACAATGGCGTAGTGGTGGCCCCGCTGCACCTTGCGCTCCTTATAGATCACCATATTATCCCGCAGGTAGTCAAAGCCCATCTCGTTATTGGTGCCGTAGGTAATATCGCAGGCGTAGGCGGCTTTTTTCTCATCCGGGCCCATGCCGGTCAGGGCCAAGCCCACGGTAAGGCCCATAAAGTTGAATACCCGCGCCATCATCTCCCCCTGGTACTTGGCCAGGTATTCGTTTACGGTGACGATGTGCACCCCTTTACCGGAAAGGGCGTTCAGGTAAGCGGGCAGGGCCAGGGTGAAGGTCTTGCCCTCGCCGGTTTTCATCTCCGCGATGCGGCCCTGGTGTAAAACCACCCCGCCCTGGACCTGCACTGGGAACAGCCGCTTGCTGAGCACCCGGTCCATGGCCTCCCGGCAGGCGGCGAAGGCCTCGGGGAGGATATCGTCCAGGGTTTTCCCCTGTGCCAGCAACTGGCGGAACCGGGCGGTTTCGGCCTTTAGGCTGCTGTCATCCATATCCCGGTAGCGGCCCTCCAGGTCCAGCACCTTGTCTACCAGGGGCTGGTTGCGTTTCAGCTCGCGCTTGCTATAATTCCCAAAGAGTTTGGTCAATATATTGTTTGCCATACGCCTATCCTCTCATACTGATGATTTCCATTCCCCGTTATTATAACACGATAGCCCTGGGGATTGCAAGGCAGGCCACAGTTTATTTACATTTTGTGGGCCGCGCCAAGGGGCACGCCGGCCGCCTCCCCGGCCCCCCAAAAAAGAAAGCGCCCCGCCGGGTTGGCGCAGCGCTTTCCGGTTGGGGCCCCGGCCCCGGCATCAGCCGATGAGCATCCTGCCCTCCGGCAAAATGGCCGGGGAGGATTTGGCGCGCATCAGGATGGACACCCCGAAGGACAGGGGCCCCACCCGGCCGATGAACATGGTGACGCACAGGATTAGCCGGGAGATTGGCTCCAGCCGGGTGGTGACATTGGCCGTGAGCCCCGCCGTGCCAAAGGCCGAGGCGGCCTCGTACAGCAGGTCGATAAACCGTAGCTGGGGGTTTAAAAGGGTGAGGGCCGTGGCGTCGGCAAACACCACCGCCAGCCCCAGCAGGGCCACGGTAAGGGACTTGTACACCACCCCCGGCGTGAACCGGTGCCGCAGCACCGATACCTCCTCCTGGCCGCGCAGGTTGGATATCACCGTTATCAGCAACACCACCAGGGTGGTGGTCTTTACCCCGCCCGCCGTAGAGCCGGGGCAACCGCCCACAAACATCAGCGCCACAGACAGGACTTTGGTAAAGCTGCCCTGGGCGCCGATATCTACCGAGGCAAACCCCGCTGTACGGGTGTTTACCGACTGGAAAAAAGCGGCGTTCAGCTTTTCGAAAAAGTTCAGGCCGGCCATGGTGCGGTCATACTCCAGCAAAAAGAACCCCAAGGTGCCTGCCGCCAGCAGGGCCAGGGTGGCCCGCAGGCAGATGCGGGAGTGGAAGTTCAGGCGCTTGGCCCCCTGATGGCGCAGGGGGGCCTTGATCTTGCACAGATAGATGTCCCGTACCACCACAAAGCCCAGGCCGCCGGTGATGATCAGCAGGGAGATGGCCAGGCTGACCAGGGGGTCCCCGGCAAAGGCCGTCATACTGCTGTTGCCCGGCACAAAGCCCCATATGTCAAACCCGGCGTTGCAGTAGGCGGATACCGCCACAAACACCGCGGGCCAAATGCCCCGCACCCCATAGACGGGCACCAGGCGCAGCATCAGCAGGCCGGCCCCCAGCGCCTCGCACAGGAAGGTGAACCCCAGCATCAGCTTGAGCAAGGCCGCGGTGTCAGGCATATCGCCGCCGGAGGCCTCGCCCGCCAGCAGCATCTCCCTAAGCCCCAGCCGCCGGCGCACCAGCAAAGAGAACCCGGTGGCAAAGGTGGAAAGCCCCAGCCCGCCCATCTGGATAAGCAGCAGGATGACCACCTGGCCGAACACCGACCAGTGGGAGGTGGTGTCCTGTACCGAGAGCCCGGTGACGCAGGTGGCGGAGGTAGCGGTAAAGAGGGCGTCCAGCGGATGGGTAAACCCGCCCACTGCCGAAGAAACCGGCAGGGTAAGCAGCAGGGCCCCCAGAATGACCAGCAGCAAAAAGCTGGCTACAATGACCCGTACCGGCGGGGCGGTCTTGAGCCACTCGGCCGCCCGGTGTTTCCATTGGGCCAGGCTTGACAGGGACATGACATCACTTCCAATTCTCAATCTAGATAAAACAGGCGGGCCACCCCGGCCCAGGCTATCGTTGGGCAGACAAGCCGGCCAGAAGGCTGCCCGGCACAAAACCAGCGGCGCCTTTCATCTGCCCACCGTTCAAAAGGGATAGCCGCCATTCAATCATGAAAGCCAAAGCTATTTCCCTTAAAACCGAGCACCTAAGTAAATAAAGAAGGAAAAGCAAAAAAGAAAAAAAAGAATAGGAATAAAGAAAAAGTAAAGAAAACAAAGCAAAAATAAGCCGTTAAGTAAAACAACAAAAAATTAAACGCAAACACACGCAAGCCGTCTGTTACCGGGCCGCCCCCTTTCCGGGCAGGCGTCACTTTGGTAGCGGCACAAAAGTTTTTGAAGGGTCCAGGGAAACTTTTTTCAAAAAGTTTCCCTGATACCACCCGCCACAACCTCAGGCGCGCAACATCTTAGCAGCGCCGGTTTTTTCCAGCGCGACGGCCAGGGGCAGGCCCAGGGCGAAACAGACCACCAGCTCGCCCAAGCCTACGGAAAGGGCGCCGGCGGCAAAGGCGGCGGGGGAAAAAGCCCCCCAGGAGAAGGCGCCGCTTTCAGAGAGGCAGGACACCTCCAGGCCCACGATCAGGGCGTTGGCAATCACCGGGGGTACAGGGGCCAGGACGGGCACCCCCTTATAGCAGACACGGGAAACAGCCCAGGTTCCCAAAGCGGCCAGCAGGGTGGCGCCGGTGCCGAAGACCCAATCTACCACGCCCAGGGGGCTGGCCAGGTTGGACAGGAAACAGCCCACCGCCAGGCCGGGCACCGCAGCCGGGGTAAAGGCCGGCAGCACCGTGAGGGCCTCGGAAAACCGGAATTGCACAGGGCCGTAGGCCAGGTTCAACGCGGCGGCGGCATAGGTAAGGGCGGCGTACAGGGCGGCTATCACCCCGCTGAGTACCAGAAAACGGGTTTTTCCAGCGCTTGTAGAAACATTTGACATAGCAGTAACCTCCTGCGGCCTGCTCCCGGACACGGGCGCGCCATCCCCGGAGTATGATATGGGTATCCCCCGGACACTTGCGGCCGGGACAGGCCTAGTATTGTTTAAGGTCAGGATTTTCCGACTGACCGCGGCCCCGCACAGGCAGGGCCGCAAAGCATAGGATACGACATTTTTGGGGAAAAAGCAAGGGCCGCAGAAATTTTTCTTGCACTTTGGGGCGAAAAGAGGTATAATAGCGATGGAATAATAGACGCGGGCGTGGCGGAATTGGCAGACGCGCCAGATTTAGGTTCTGGTGGGCAACCGTGCAGGTTCGAGTCCTGTCGCCCGCACCAAAAGGTCGTTACTCCAACCGCACCCAAAAAATTTTTGAATGCGATT
>CANOFK010000051.1 GCA_947565265.1 uncultured Clostridia bacterium
CGATGCGGCCGGCGGGGAAATTGCGCTGGATGAGCAGCTCGGTAATGTTGTCCGACACGCCGATGTAGTAGTTCATCCGCCGCAAGGCCACCAGGTTGGTGGTGCCGTAGCTGAGCCGGGCGACCGGCCGGCCCAGGTAGTCCAGCCGGTAGTCGCTGTGCACGGTGGTGACCACCGGGGCATCTACCGTGTGCTTTAAAAGGTTGCCCATCAGGTTGCCCCGTGCCCCGTGGCAGTGGATGATATCGATGTGCTGGCCGGCGGTCAGCTTTTTCAACTCTTTAAGCCCTACCAGGGGGTTGCCGGAATCGATGACGTGGATGGGGACCCCCATTTTGGCGGCATCCTCGGAAAAATCACCCTTGCGGAAACAGATCAGCCGGGCGTCAATGGAGTTGTTCAACTCCTTGAGCAGGTGCAGCACATGGGTCTTGGCGCCGCCGGTATCGCCGCCGCCGATGAGATGGATCACTCGCATATGGTTTCATTCCTTTGGTTTTTCTCGGATTGGACAAGCTGTTTTTCCATGTGCACATGGGGGCAGTGCTCGTCCAGATAGACGCTGCCCTGCCGGGTGTAGCCCAGCTTTTCATAAAAGCCCGCGGCCTGCACCTGGGCCGAAAGGACCAGGGAGGAGGCCCCCATGCCGGCCGCAGCCTCTTCCGCCGCCCGCATGACGGCGGCCCCCAGCCCTTGGCCCCGGCTGCTTTTGCGCACCGCCACCCGGCCCACGTGCCAGACCCCCGGCGTATCGGGGAAAATGCGGCAGCAGGCCACCGCCTCTTCCCCCTGGTACAGGGCCAGGTGCCAGGCGGTGCGGTCGGTTTGGTCAAACTCCTCCACAAAGCCCTGCTCTTCCATAAAGACCTCCCGGCGCAGGGCGTGGGCGCCTGCGGGCAGGGAATGGGTCAACTCTACACGGAACATCCTAGCGGCCTCCTTCCTCCGGCCCAAGCTGCCGGAAATGCTGTAAAAACCATACGTCCCCGGCCTGGAAACACCGGCCGTTTAGGTAGTCCAGCGCCCCGGCCGGGGTGGTGAACCGGAACTCCAGCCGGTGGGAGTACAGCGCCTGGTAGGGGAACCCCAAACGGCGGTTTTGGGCGTTGCGGCCGTATTTGCCGTCCCCGGCCAGGGGGTGGCCGATGGCGGCCATATGGGCCCGTATCTGGTGGGTGCGGCCGGTGAACAGCTCTACCTGTAGTAGGGAGCAGCCGCCCCGCTCCTCCAGCACCTGGTAGCCGGTGCGCACGCTTTTGGCCCCGGGGGCAGGGGACTTGCTGAAGTAGACCCGGTTTTGCGCCTCGTTTTTGGTGAGGTAGCCGGTAAGCAGGCCCTGCTTTTGGCCCATTTGGCCGCAGACCACGCACAGGTACAGCTTGCGCAGCTCGCGGCCCTTGACCTTTTGGTTGAGGATGCGCAGGGTTTCGGCGTTTTTGGCGGCCATGACAATGCCCCCGGTGTTGCGGTCGATGCGGTTTACCAGGGCCGGGGCAAAGCTGTGCGCCGCATCGGGCCGGTACTCGCCCTTATCATAGAGGTAGTGCTGGATGCGGGCGATGAGGGAGTCGAAATGGTACTCGTCCCCGGGGTGGACGATCAGGCCAGGGGGCTTGTCCAGGAGCATCAGGTTGCCGTCCTCGTAGACGATGGACAGGCGGGCCGGGGCTTTGAGGAAATCGTAGGCCTTTGGCACCTGGCGGAAGTATTCCTCCTGCCAGTAGAGGCTGAGGACATCGCCGGACCGGAGCCGGGATTCGGGCAGGCAGCGGCTGCCGTTGAGGCGGACGTCTTTGGTGCGTATGCACTTATGCAGCACCGCGTTGGGCAGGTTGGGGTAAGCCTTTGCCAGGAACCTGTCCAGCCGCTGGCCAGCGTCATTGGGTGAAATTTCTATGGTTTTGCGGGGCATGGCCGGCCTCCTTTCAGCGTAGGGGTTTTGGTGGGCTTTCAGCGGCCCCGGCGGGGGCGGGTGAAGAGCCCTGGGGGGAGGGAGAGGACGATGCCGATGCCCAGGGCAATGGCGACGGCGATCTTGATGGTTTCCAGGCCCTTGTCCAGGGCGAGGGCGTCCAGGCCCATAAAGAAGTTATAGCCGGTATAGTAGATGCCCGCCCCGGGCACCAGGGGGAAAATGCCGCAGATGAGGAACACGGTGACAGGGGCCTTGCGGGCAAAGGAAAACACCCGGGAAAGCCAGGCCAGGGTCAGCGTGGCCAAAAAGGAGGCGGCCACCACCCCGCAGCCCAGACCGGTGGCGGCCAGATACACCAGCCAGCCGGCCGCGCCGGTAAGGCCGGTACAGAGCAGCTCCCGGCGGGGGGTGTGGAAGATGACGGAAAAGGCAACGGTAGCCACAAAGGCTACGGCGGTTTGGACCAAGCCGCCCAGCAGCAGGGGAAGGGTCATAGCAGGGCACCCCCTGTCAGCACGGAGAGCAGGCGCATCACAAAGCCTACGCCCACGGCGATGCAGCCGCCTATCAGGAAGGCGTCCAGCATACGGATGGCCCCGCTGAGGTAGTCGCCGTGGAAGAAGTCCCGGATGGAGTTGGTGAGGGCCACGCCGGGCACCAGGCGGATGATGGAGCCGATGATGATCTTATCCATATTATCCCCCAGGCCCAGCAAAAACATAGCCCCGCCGCACAAAGTGACCAGCGCGCTGGCGGAAAGGTTGGTGAGGAACTTGGTCATGTTCCGCCGGGCGGCAAAGCTGAGGAACAGTTCGAGGGCGATGCCGCAAAAAAAGGCCACAGCGGCGTCTACCCAACTGCCGCCGAACAGGTAGCTGAAAGACGCGCTGCCTACCGCGCAGCAGAGCACGGCCAAAGGCAGGGGGGAATAGGGCAGGGCGCGGATTTCCGTGAGCCGGGCCAGGGCCTCTTCCGGCGGGCGCAGGCCCCCGGCGATCTCCCGTGAAAGCTGGTTGACCGCCGAGATGCGCCCCAAGTGGGTGGCGGTGGAGGGGATGTGTTGCAGCCGGGTGGAGCGCTGGACGCCGTTTTCCACGCCGGTGGCGAAAATGGCGTTGGTGAGCACGTAAACGCTGAAGGAATCAATATGGTAAGCCTGGGCGACACGCTCCATGGTTTCCTGGACGCGGGAGATCTCCGCGCCGTTTTCCAGCAGGGTTTCGCCCATCAGGAAGGAGAGGTCCAGGACAGAGGGGGGTGGGGGCATAGAAGGTCATCCTTTCAAGGTGATAAGGGGGCGGCGTGGGGGGGTTACAGACCGGAGGGGCTTTCCCCCCGCAGCAGGGCAAAGGCCTCTTCATAGGCCCGCACCTGGCCGGTTTGCAGGTACGCCTGCAAGGCGGGCTCCAGCCCGGCCAGGACCTGTGCCCAGCAGGGGGCGATGCGGACGCCCGCCTCGGCGCGGATACGGGCCAGGGCCCCGGCGAGCCCCAGGGAGGTGGAGGTCAAAAAGACCCGGCCGTCCAGCAGGCGCACCAGGTGCACCGCCGCGCTGATCAGGTCGGTAAGCACCGGCTGTGGGTCCTCCTCCCGGCGGTAAGCGGCGGGGTAGCCCCCCTGCCCGTTGTAAAAGCGGTGGTGCCCCAGCGCGGCCCAGGCGTAGGGCCGGGTGGAGGGGCTGCGGTCCAGCATCAGCCGGCCGGCGAATACATGGCACTGGTAGATCTCGTTTTCTTCTGCCAGCCAACTGCGGCCGATGTGCCGGGTCAGGTTGTTAAAGGGCAGGACGCCCACATTGTGCAGCAGGCAGCCCTCGTAGGCAAAGGTGCGCAGGGCCTCCCGGTGGGCGGGCACGTCCCCGGCCCGGCTAAGGCCCAGGGAACCCACGAACACCTGGGGGCAGGCATCCACCGCCCGGTCTACCATCAGCATGGCCACATCCGCCGCCATACGGGAGGATGCGTAGCTGTCTGGGTTATGGCAGGCCACCAGCTTGAGGATGAAGTCCTTTTCCAGGATGCCGCCGGGGTACTCGATGAAGGATTGCAGGCAGGCCAGCAGGTTCTTTTGGGTGGATTCGCTTAGCCGGTTATCCGGCATACGGCGCACATACCGGGCCATACGGCGGTACATCAGCTCCATAACGGCCCGCTTTTTGGCCTGTAGTTCGCCGTCATCCTCCAGATAAGCGGCGTACAGGGCGGGCAGGAACATATTGCGGTAGACCCCCTCGTGGGAGTAGTCCCCCTCGTCCCGCTCCATATAGGCCTGCTCCATCCAGCCCAGCAGGTAGTGCAGGGGCTGCACGCCGCAGTGGTACTGGGCGGCCTCGTAGGCATAGGCCCAGCGCAGGGCAGGGGCGCCGCCATGCTTTTTTACCATTTCGGTCTGCCGGTCCAGCACAAATTCCGCGCTCTCCATCACCTCCCGCAGGATCTGGGGGTCGGACTCCCCGGCCCGCAGCAGGCCCATGCCCGTGGTGCGCTCCTGGTGGGATTTGTAGATGTACAGGTCCCAGGGCAGGCCGGGGGATTTGGCCTGTATGGCCGGGTCGGTGAGGATTTGCAGCGAGCACCGGATGGCCGCCATTTTCCGCTGGCCTTCCTGGTAGTTGGGGGCCGGGTAGGCCAGGGCCAGGTTCCCCATGGCCCGGTGGATGTAGCCCCGGACGTCCATATCGTCGATACTGTCATACTGGCGTATATAGGCGGCGGCCTCGCCGAACAGCGCGGCCAGTTTCCACTGGTAGGGGGTCTGCTGGGAGGAGGTAAGGATATCCTGCATATAGAACAGGGCCATGGCCCCCTGGTACAGCTCCCGTATCAGCATATCCCGCAGGCCCTGCCGTCGGGCGTAGGTGATCAGGGCCATATGCAGGGTGTAGCACAGCACCAGGTCCAGGTAGGCGGCGCCCTCGCACAGGGCGGCGGCAAAGCCCTCCAGGCTGCGGATGTCCTCCTCCCCGGCGCTGGCGATATCGTCCAGCAGGGGGAACAGCTCCTGGCGCAGCAACTGGGTGTTCTCCGCGGAGAGGCGGCGGATCTCCGCCACCCGCCGGCCCCGGTCGGCCGCGTAGGCGGCGGCATCCTGGGGGATAGCCTGAGGGGGTGCGTTCAGCCGGAATACCTGCCGCAGGTTGGCAATGTATTTTTCCTGATACTCCTTCATGGCTGCCTCCCGTCCAGCAGGCCCCGGATGGTGGAGAACACTTTGTCCATATCCAGGGGCTTGGAGATGTGGGCGTCCATGCCGGCATCCAGGGAGTTTTTGATGTCCTCCACAAAGGCGTTGGCGGTCATGGCGATAATGGGCACCTGGGCCGCGTCCGGCCGGGGCAGGGCGCGGATGGCCCGGGTGGCGTCCAGGCCGTTCATAATGGGCATTTGGATATCCATTAAAATGGCGTCATACAGGCCGGGGGCAGAGGCGGCGAACAGGTCTACGGCCTGCCGGCCGTTTTCGGCGCAGTCTATGCGGGCGCCCGCCCCGCCGATCAGCTCCTGGGCGATCTCCCGGTTCAACTCGTTGTCCTCGGCCAGCAGCAGGCGGCGGCCGTCCAGGCTGAGGATTGCCGCCGGGCCGGGTTGGCCGGCGGTTTCCTCCTGGGCCGGGCGCAGCAGCCCGGCGGCCAGGCGGCTTTTGAAAAGGGGCAGGGGGATGTAGCCGTCTACCCCTGAGCGGGTGAACATATACTCGACCTGGCTCCAGTCGCTGGCGGCCAGCAGCAGGATGGGCAGTTCCGGGCCCAGCAGTTGGCGCAACTCCGGCAGCAGCAGGGTGATTTCGCAACCGTCCAGCTTTTCCGCGGTAAGCAGGGCGTAGTAGCCGCCGCCGTCCAGGGCGGCGCTGTTTACGTGGAATACCGCCTCGTTGGCATCGGCGGCCAGGTCGGCCTGCATACCCAGGGAACGGAGCATGGAAAGGGCCAGTTCCGCCTGGTGGGGGTCGCTTTCCAGCAGGAGGACCCGCTTGCCGGATAACGCCGGGAAAGCCACGGCCGCGCCGGGGGCAGTGGGGAAGGGGATGCGCACGGTAAAGCAACTGCCCTTGTCAGGCTCGCTTTCTACGCAGACCACCCCGCCCATCAGTTCAATCAGGCTTTTGGTGATGGCCATGCCCAGCCCGGTGCCCTGTATCTTGTTGACCACGGACCGCTCCTCCCGCTCAAAGGGGGAGAACAGTTTGGTGAGGAATTCCCGGCTCATGCCGATGCCGTTGTCCCGCACCACCAGTTCCATGGAAACGCTGTCCGGCCCGGCGGCGGGCAGTACCGCGAAGTGGAACCAGACCTGCCCGCCCCGGGGGGTGTATTTGATGGCGTTGGAGAGCAGGTTCAGGCAGACCTGCTTGAGGCGCACCGGGTCCAGCAGCAGTTCCTCCTGGGCGACCTGGCCCATTTCCAGGGAAAAGGCCAGCCCGCCGGCATCGGCCTGGGGCATGGCAACCACCAGGATCTCGTGGAGCAGGTCGGCGACGCTGGCGCGCTCGGGCTGGATCTGTACGCGGCCGCTTTCAATGCGGGACATATCCAGCACCTCGTTTAAAAGGGACATCATGTGGCCGGAGGCGACTTTGATCTTCTCCAGGCACTCATGCACTTTTGCAGGGGCGCCGGGCTGGCCCAGGGCGATTTCCGTCAGCCCCACAATGGCCCCCATGGGGGTGCGGATGTCGTGGGACATCTCGGAGAGGAAGTTGGTTTTGGCCCGGCTGGCCATGAGGGCTTCGTCTAGGGCGGCCTGGTTGCGCATATAGTACTCGGTGACAGGGTTGAGCAGGCACACGGCCAGCCCGCCCTGGGGGAATACGGCCGTAGAGAACACCTGGCCGCCCAGGTGGAGGAAAAGCGGGGGTTGGGGGTGGCCGTCCAGGGCGCGGCAAAGGGCCTGGGCCTCGTCTGCGGGAAGCGCGGCCAGCAGGCTGCCGCCGGTGAGGGCCTGGGCCAGGGCGTTTTGATAGAGGTCTGTGCGACCGCCGGGGGCAAAGGCCGCGATGGGGATACCGGCCCCACCCCAGGCAAGGTCCAGCGCAGGCTTATCCATAATGGGGCAACATCCTTTCTAATAAGGGGATATGGAAACATTATACTACGAACCGGCGGTAAATACAATCCCTGACGGGAAAGAAAGCGCGGGGCGGGACGGGTATATACCAATATAATAGGGGCATACTGGCGATGTGATACCGGGACACAAAATTCCCGGACGGAATGATAGGTGGGCGGCCGGCGGCGGCAGCGGGAAATATGAAGGAATTTAGGACGGTAATGCAGGATTGAGAATTAAAACTTTCATGGCTGGGATAATGCACAAAATTGCGGCGGCGGCTTTGACATTTG
>CANOFK010000052.1 GCA_947565265.1 uncultured Clostridia bacterium
CCCCCACTCCCAGCCCTCTTCTATCCACCGGTCAATGGTGGCCGCGTTTATATCCTGGTAATGTTCCATATCCTATCATTCCTCTGTCTATTTCAATAGATTACACAATTCAAACAGCGTGTTCATGCACTCTATAGGGGTCAGGGCGTTTACATCCAGCGCCCGCAGTTTCTGCAAAACCTGGCCGTCCGTGCCGTCCATGGTCAGTTGCACTGGCTCCTCCCAGGGGCGGAACGCAGCCCGCTGGGCCGCCTGCCCGCCGTCCGCGCTTTCCAGTTCAGCCAGCACCTGCTTAGCCCGGCGGATCACCCTCTCCGGCACACCGGCCAGCTTGGCCACCTCAATGCCAAAGCTGTCATCCGCGCCCCCCCGCACAATACGCCGCAAAAAGGTAATGTCATCCCCCCGCTTTTTCACGGCGATGTTAAAGTTCCGCGTGCCCGGCAAAAAGGCTTCCAGTTCCGTCAGTTCATGGTAATGGGTGGCAAACAGTGTCTTGGCCCCCACCAGCTTGGGGTCGTGTACATACTCCAGCACTGCCCTGGCAATGCTCATGCCGTCAAAGGTCGAGGTCCCCCGGCCAATCTCGTCAAAGATGATCAAACTCTTGGCCGTGGCGCTTTTAAGGATTTCCGCCACCTCGCTCATCTCAATCATAAAGGTAGACTGTCCCGCCGACAGGTCGTCCGAGGCCCCCACCCGGGTGTAAATGCCGTCCACAATGCCAATCTCCGCCACTGCCGCCGGCACAAAGCAGCCAATCTGGGCCATAATGGTGATGATCGCCGTCTGCCGCATATAGGTGGACTTCCCCGCCATATTGGGCCCGGTGATAATGGCCACCCTGGTGTCATTCATGTCCATATCCACATCGTTGGGCACAAAGGGGGTGTCACGCAGCAGCGCCTCCACCACCGGGTGGCGGCCGTCTTTCAGGTACAGTTTGCCGCTCACATTCACCACCGGGCGGGTATAGTCGTTCTTCACCGACACCTGGGCAAAAGAGGCCAGCACGTCCACCGTGGCCACAGCCCTTGCGCTCTGCTGCACCCGCACCAGTTCCGCCGCCACCCGCCGCCGGATATCCTCAAACAGTTTCCCTTCCATCTCCATACAACGGTCATGGGCGCCCAGTACCCGGTTTTCCAGTTCCTTCAGTTCCGGCGTAATATACCGCTCCCCGCCGGTCAAGGTCTGCTTGCGTATGTAACTGTCCGGCACCTTATCCTTATACGAGTTTGTCACCTCAATGTAATAGCCAAACACCTTGTTATAGCCGACTTTCAGCTTGGGTATCCCGGTGCGTTCCCGCTCCGTGGCCTCCACCGAGGCAATCAGCGCCTGCCCGCCGGTCATATCCTGCCGAATCTCATCCAGTTCCGGGCTAAACCCCTTCTTAATCAGTTTCCCCTCCCGAATGGTAAACGGCGGGTTCTCGTCAATGGCACAGTCAATCAGCCCCGCCACGTCTGCCAGCCCGTCGATCTGCCCGTCCAGTTCCTTCAGCAGCGTGGCCTGGCAGCGGCCCAATACCTGTTTCATCCCCGGCAGCTTTTGCAAGGCAGCGCAAAGGCTCCGCAGGTCGCGCCCATTGGCCGAGTCATTCACAATACGGGTCATAATGCGCTCCATATCGTGTATCCCCGCCAGTTGTTCCATCACATCATCCAGCAACTGGGCGTCCCCCACCAATTCCTCCACGGCGTTCAGCCGCCGGGTAATCAGCGCCGGGTTCAGCAGCGGGCGTTCCAGCCACGCCCGGATCATCCGCTTGCCCATGGCGGTTTTCGTCTTATCCAGCACCCACAGCAGCGAGCCCCTGTATTCCTTGTTGCGCATGGTCGCCACCAGTTCCAGGTTGCGCACCGCGTTCAAATCCAGGTTCATGTAGGCCGATTCCCCATCCAGCTCCACATCCGTAATGCGCTCCAGGCCCCGTATCTGTGTACGCCCCAGGTAGTCCAGCAGCGCCCCCAGGGCCAGCACGGCCAGGGGTTTGTCCTCCAGCCCCAATTCCTGCAAGGTCCGGCCGGCAAACTGTTTTTTCACCGCCGTTTCCGCCAGTTCCCTGTTGTACAGTGCCTCGTCCATGCATTCCAGCGACGCCTGTAACTTGTCCCGGATAAACCCGCCCAGTTCCGTCAAAGCCGTTACCTGCGGGTCAATCAGGATTTCCCTGGGCGAGAACCGGCTCAGGCGGTTTTTCAGTTCCCGCACCATATCCTGGGGGGCCGCCATGCCGATCTCCCCCACCTGCAACTCCCCGGTAGAAATATCCGCAAAGCAAAGCCCCACCCCGGCCTGCCGGTAGCACAGGGAGCAGATATAGTTGTTCCGGGCCTCATCCAGCATACTGCCCTCAAACACGGTGCCCGGGGTAATAACCCGCACCACCTCCCGTTTCACCAGCCCCTTGGCCGCCTTGGGGTCCTCCACCTGGTCGCAAATGGTCACCCGGTAGCCCTTTGCCAGCAGCCGGGTAATATACCCCTCCGAGCTGTGGTAGGGGATGCCGCACATAGGCGCCCGTTCCCCCTGGCCACAGTCCCGGCCGGTCAACGTCAAGTCCAGTTCCTGAGAAACGGTCTTGGCGTCATTAAAAAACATCTCATAAAAGTCGCCCAGCCGGAAAAAGAGGATCGAATTGGGGTTCTCCCTCTTCACTTCAAAATATTGTTTCATCATCGGCGACATATCCGCCATACCCACAGCCCCTTACCTGTTGATTTCCCGGTCAATGGCAGCCCGCGCAACTAGAGCAGTCGCCCCCGCAACTGGCCGCGTCATAGTCGCAGGTTTCCGGGTTTTCCCCCTCCGCGCACAGGTTGAGGATCCCCGTCACCCGCTGGAACACCGCGTCAAACTCATTTTTGGCGGCATTATAGCGCTGCATATGCGCATTGGCCATAATCTGGGCGTAACCCTCCCGGAACTCCTTGTTCAGCCGCTGCATGGTTTCGTCGTTGCGGTCCGGCTTGGCGGCCTCGTTGCTAATGGCCATGCGTTTCAGGTTGAATTCCCCAATCGCGTCCTGCAAAGCCTGGTCCTCGTCGCTGGCCTGCCGGGCCAGTTGCAATTCCACAAATTTTGGGTCAGCCTGGATTGCCTTCCCCAGTTCCCTTGTCAGTTCTATAATGTCCATACCTGTTTCCTCCATTTTATTCAGTTTTTCTTTCCGGTCAAATCTTTCCCCAGTATAATCAGGTGGAACCCTTCCGCGTACGCGTTGGGCTGGATCCCGATCACCCGGAAACCCTGGGCCAGATACCATTGATAGTCAACGCGGCTGCTGTCCAGCGCCGCTATTGCCCCGGCAATATCCTCCACCGGCCTGCCGTGGATCGGGAACCCCACCGAACTGATGCCGCTGCGGAAGGTCAAATAGCCCTTCTCGCGGGCGTACGCCTCTGCCACCCGGAACAGTTCCCCCAGCTTGTGTTCCAGCTTAAAAACGCCGTTGTCGTCAAAGCCGCTGCATTCCAGCTCCAGCGCCCGGTAGCCCAGCAGTTCCCTGCACAGGATCCAGCCTTTGGGTTTCTCCCTGTCCACCCCCAAATACCAGCCCACCGTCCGAATGGTTTCGCCGATGTCCGTCAACTGGCCATAGGCGTCCGCAAAGGTGGGCCACCAGTCCGGCTTGATGCGGTGCATCAGCGCCGCCACCTGCCCGGCGCTTTGTTCTGTCAGCCGGTATATATGCATGGGCAGGCCCCTCTCCTTTCGGAAAGCGTCCATATACTTTTTACAGGCATATGCCTCCATCAGCTTTTCGTCCTCCCAGGTCCACAGCTTTTCCACATCGATCATCCGCGCGATCTCCTCCGGCGAAGGCTCGGCCGGATAGATCCCGCAGGGATAGCTTTCGCAGTACCCACAGTGGGCATACCCTTTCTCCCGCACACAATTTCTCGCCTTGCAGTTTCTGTCAAAAAGAACCGCGCCCTCCCCCTCACTGGCACAGCCGTCGCAAATAATCGTAGAGGGGTCGCCGGTAAAGGCCGGGTTCTGTTTCTTCCACACCGCGCAAATCTCCGCCCGGCGGTCCTCCCGTTCCACGTTGGGCCGGTAGATCAGGCAAAGGTCGCAGCGCATACCGCATTTGGCGTAAACTTCGCGCACGATGCTATACCTCCCTCCTATTTGACACGGTACCTTTTCTCAATCACCTTTTTATAGATAAGCACCAGCGCCGCCGCGCCTGCCGTGCCCAGGAGGCACATCAGCACAACCGCTGCCACAGGCTGCCAAAACGCTGCCAGGCCGGTGATAAAATAAATCACACCGTAGCCGCCCCACAGCCTTCCCATGGCCCGGTTGTAGCCGGGAAGGTCCGTAATACTCTCCCTGGGCACCTCCCGGCCGGACCAAAAGTTCATGGGCCTGTCCCGCAGCCTCCAGGCATAAATGCCGATGCCCAAAAAGATAGCCCCGCAGATCCAGAACACCACGAACAGAATCCACTTTTCCATGCCACTCGCCCCTCCAATTATACAAAAGATTTCTTATGTATCAAACCATCCCATCCCGGCGCCTTCCACCTACCGAAACCACGTTTCTGCCCATGCCCGCAGCGCCGGCTTGTGCTGCCCTATGTCCTCCCTGCCCTCTATCCCGCAAAAATACCGGCTGTCCGCCATGGCGACCCCCATATGCCCGCACCAGTGGGCAATGGTGTCAAGGATATGCTGGCACTCCCCCAGCCTGTTCCCTGTGCGCAATGCCACCCCGTAGCAGCGTTTCCCCGGCCCCAGGGTTTTGTGTTCCGGGTCAGGGTTTGTGTCCCCATAGGGCGTGCAGCGGTCAATAAACACCTTAAACTGCCCCGGCACGTCCGCCCAATAGGAAGGCGCAGCAATCACCAGCACGTCCGCGGCGTCCAGCTTGCCCATAAGTAGCGGCATATCGTCCTGCCGCACACATTGGCGGGTGTGGTAGCACTGCTTGCACCCCAGGCAGTATTGGAGGTCATAATCCCCCAGGCAAACCACCTCCCCCACCGCCCCGGCCGGCAGCGCCTCCTGTATGGTCCACAGAATCTCCTGGGTTGCCCCATTATTTTTTGGGCTGGCGTTCAACAACAAAACTTGCATAGTTCTCACCTCGCATATTCTTTACTGGCGTAGTTTTCAATAGCCTGGTACGCATCTCCGGAGATCTCATAAATACCATTATACGGCTGCTCCAAAAAGTATTCCCCGTTCCGTGCGCCAGCACGCCTGTACACAAAAACCGTCGAGGTACCCCCGCCCCGGTGGCTAAAGTCCACCCGAATCAGCCCCTCCACGTTGGCCGGCATATCCTGGATGCTTTCGGCACGGGTCGTCCGCCCGTTCCCTTTGAGTATAAACAAAACATCCTCCCCGCAGGCGTCTGCCAGCGGGTACTCGCCCCCGTCCTGCCGGCTGAGGGTCACGCCCCGCAGGTTCTGGAAATCCGGCAGCCGCAGTTCATACTCCCTGCCGCCTGCCAGAAGAAAGTGGACCCCGGCAAGCAGCAGCACCATAAAGGCCCCGGTACCCATGAAAATCAACGCCAACTCCGTCTGTTTCGCACGCATATGAATCCGCCTCCTATCCGTTAATCCAACAGCCGGCCCCGCAGGCTCCAGCCTCTGGCCTCCGTAACCTCCACCTGGGCAAACTGACCCACCAGGCTTTCATCCCCCTGGAACAGCACCGTCAGGCTGCCCGCCGTACGGCCGGAGAGCATCCCGGTTTTTTCCTCCTTATTCTCCACCAGCACCCGCTGGGCAGAGCCCACCAGCTTTTGGCAGTTCCCGGCGGCGATGCCCTCCTGCACCTGTAGCAGTTCCGCAAACCACCGGGTCTTTTCCTCGTGGCTCACCGGGTCGGGCATCCCGGCCGCCCTGGTGCCCGGCCGGGGGGAGTAGATAAAGGTAAACAGGTTCACAAACTCCACCTCCCGGATCAGGCTGAGGGTGTCCCGGAACTCCGCATAAGTTTCCCCCGGAAAGCCCACAATCACATCAGAGGTAAAGCTAATATCCGGCATCACCTGCCGGGCGTAGCGGATCAGCGAAAGGTATTTTTCCCGGTCATACCGGCGGTTCATTTCCCGCAGCACCCGGTCGTTGCCGGACTGGAAGGGCAGGTGGATGTGGTGGGGTATATGCCGGCTCTCCGCCATCACGTCAAACAGCTCCCTGGAGGCGTCTTTGGGGTGGGAGGTCATGAACCGCAACCGGAAGTCCCCCTCCAGCCCGTCCAACCGGCGGAGCAGCCCCGCAAAGTTCACCGTCCCTTCCAGCCCCTTGCCGTAGGAGTTCACATTCTGCCCCAGTAGGGTGATCTCACGGTACCCTGCCTCCACCAGCCCCTTGCATTCCCGGTAGATATCCTCCTCCCGGCGGCTCTTCTCCCGCCCCCGCACATAGGGCACAATGCAGTAAGAGCAGAAGTTGTCGCAGCCGTACATCGCCGTCACCCAGGCCCTGGACTTGCCGTCCCGCCGGATGGGTATATCCTCCCGGATAAACTTCTCCTCCTGGCCCAGCACCTGTACCTGCCGCCCCCCGGCCAGCACCTGGCACAGCATTTCCGGCAGCCGGTGGATTACATGGGTGCCAAACACCAGGTCCACAAAGGGGAACGTCTTTTGCAGGCGTTGGGCGATTGCCTGCTGCTCGGTCATACAGCCGCACACCGCCACCAGCAGTCCGGGCTTTTTCCGTTTCAGATGTTTCAAGGCCCCCACATTACCGAACACCCGGTCCTCCGCGTGCTCCCGCACTGCGCAGGTGTTAAACAGGATCAAGTCCGCGTCCTCCGCGCTGTCCGCAAAGCCAAAGCCCATCTCTGCCAACAGCCCCTTTATCTTTTCCCCGTCCGCCACATTCTGCTGGCAGCCGTAGGTGCGCACAAAGGCCAACGGGGTTCCGGCCACCCGTTCCCCCATCCGTTCCCGTACCTCCGCCATATAGCGTTCTCTTTCCATAAGGCCGCCTCCCTCTGTGTCGGTTCCACTCTAAAAATCTTAATTATATATTCTAACACAAACCGCCCAAAACTGCAAGCCGATTTCCATGTCAGGCGAACCCCCACCCAATTCTCCCCGCCACTTCCCCTCAGCCGCAGCCCATCCCCTCTGGCGATTGCCTCCCTCAAAACCTCCGCCATCTCTGCAATCAGCAAACGCCCGCCATCCCCATCCGGCCGGTTAAGACCGCAAAGCTTTGCCAATATACGTCCCCCCCGTGGGCGAGCTCGCGCCCACTCCTCCCC
>CANOFK010000053.1 GCA_947565265.1 uncultured Clostridia bacterium
GCCTGGTACTCCTCTATCTCCTTTTTGTTGCCATACACAAAGTGGTTGTGGCAACAAAAAGGAGATAGAGGAGTACCAGGCCATCCGGGAGCGGGGTGTACCGCTGAAAAGCATTACCATCCGTGAACCCGGCGCCACGGAGGAGCATCAGGAGGACAGCATTGACACCAGCGCGATTTTGAATGCGCCGGTGCATGACACGGGCAATATCCTGTACCTGCTCCTGTCTGTCCTGCTGCCGGTTTTGGGTTTGATCGGTGCGGTTTTAT
The DNA here is from genome assembly GCA_947565265.1 of uncultured Clostridia bacterium. GTDB lineage: Bacteria > Bacillota > Clostridia > Oscillospirales > Acutalibacteraceae > Acutalibacter > Acutalibacter caecimuris. Next base: position 270 of record CANOFK010000053.1, read on the forward strand.
TCAAAAAGAATAACTATATCCGCAACTATAAGGCCTGCAAGAAGGGCGCTATCATTGGCTTTATCATTTTTGGCGCGCTGGTTGGCCTGTTGCTGCTACTACTGCTGGTCGCCGCGGTATTCTGATGGGGCGGAATGTAAAAGAACGCCGCCCGATTGGTATGCGGCCAGTGGAAAAGGTGGAGGAAAGCGGGAAACACCTGGGCCTGCGGTTCGTTGCCTTTCTGGTTTGCTTGACGGTGGGGGTTGGCGCATTGGGCTATGGGGTGTACCAGTGGCTGAGTACCGAGCCCGGCTGGGTACGGATAGAGGCCAATACAGGCGACGTCCGCAGTTGTGGCAGCGAGTTTGCCTTTGACTACCTGCTTACCGGGGACGGCTTTGCCAACACCGGCCACCTGCGGGCTGTACGGGCCGCTTATAACCAACTGGCTGTGCGGGCCTACCGGCTGTTCACCACTGCCGAAACAGTGGCCGATGAGGACGACCCTTTGGTAGAGCATAACCTTTGTTACATCAATGCCCACCCCAACGAGGAAGTGGAGATAGACCCGGTGCTGTACCGGGCCCTGGCCCTGGTGGAGGAGTATGACAGCCGGGCCGTGTACCTGGGGCCGTTATACTCGGTATATGGGGATTTGTTCTTCTGCCAGGATGACGGGGAAACAAGGGACTTGGATCCTTTTCAAAGCCCGGAGATGGCGGCCTTTTGCCGGGAGTTGGCGGATTATGCCGCTGACCCTGCCCATATCCGGCTGGATTTGCTGGACGGAAACCGGGTGAAATTGTATGTATCGGAAGAGTACCTGCGTTATGCCAGGGACGAGGGTAGGGATGTATTCCTGGACTTTGGCTGGCTGCGCACGGCCTTTATGGCGGATTACATGGCGGAGTCTTTGGCGTCCCAGGGGCTGGATGCAGGGATGCTTTCCAGCTATGACGGTGTGACCCGCTGTTTGGGCGGGGACATTGGCCAGCAGGTATTCAACCTGTATGATTGGGATGGCCGGCAAGGCATTGTGGCGGCCCAGGCCTCATTCGGCCAGCAGCGGGTCAATGCGGTAAGCCTGCGCACCTTCCCGCTGAACAGCCTGGACAGCCAGCGCTGCTACACCTTTGAAGATGGGGAACTGCGCCACAGCTATATTGACCCCCGTGACGGCCTTTGCCGGGCAGCGGTCAATTCCCTGGCCCTGTATGGTGAGGGGGTTGGCTGTGGGGAGTTGGCCCTTCAAGCAGAACCGCTGCTGGTGGCCGGCAGCTTAGACCATGCAGCCCTGGTAGCCCTGCCACAGGATACCGGAGCGCTGGCCGTAGACGGGCAAACCGTGCTTTCTACCCGGCAGACGCTGCAAATAGACGGCCTATACGCGGTGGGTACCTTGCAGTATGATTGGAAGTATATTGGGGAGTAAAGAAAGATAGTTAGCAGGCCCCGCCTGGGTAAGTTACCTGGGCGGGGCCTGTTTTGCTTTTTTGTTTTTTGGAGGTCGTGAGGTGGTGTGGGGGCTAAGGTCGTGGGGGCGCTGCCCCCACACCCCTGCCACCTTTGAAAAGGTGGACGAAACTTTTATGTGGGTTTTAATTGGGTGATTATGGGGAAATGGATGGATAGACCTTTGTGTGGAAACTGGGTTTGGGGGACGTGTTTGGGTATAAAAATCCCCCGGCCAGGCTAAGGGCGCGCAGCCGGGGGGACAGGAGGCGGTTGGAAGAATTTGGAGAACCTTCTTTATTCTTTACCGGCGGGGAGGTTCCCGCCACTGGTATCATTGGGGGCGATAACGTACTTATAGAAATTGACGATCATGGTGCAGGAGGCGCCCCGGGTACTGGAACCCTTGGGATCAAAGAAGTTCTCGCCCACACCGTTGACAACGCCCAGGCTGCGCATATGGTAGACAGCGTTTTTAGCCCAACTGCTGATCCTGCCGTCATCCGCAAACTGGTCGCCCATTGCGGTGGTGCTCAGGTCAATGCCCTTATATTTGGCGTAGTTTTCCAACATCACACAAAGCTGCTCCCGGGGGATTATCTGGTTGGGGTTAAACTTGTCCGCCTTGGAAATAATACCTTTTTCCAGGGCCCAGGCTACCGGGCGGTAATAGTAGTTATTGGGGTTGGTCACGTCGGAGAAAACGGGCACGCCGCCCTCAAAGTCATAGCTGTCCATCTTTTCGCCGGAGAAATTGGCCAGCACGGTTACAAACTGGGCCCGTGTGACCTTGCCGTTGGGGTCAAAGGTGTTGTTGCCTGTACCGTTGAAATAGCCTTTTGTCACGGCCTCGTCTACGTGGGGGGCAAACCATTTATCGTAGGTAAAGTCGGTAAAAATGGCCCCATTGCCCATTACGGTGATGGTAGATACCGGCCCAACCACGCCGTCCAGGATAACGGCGGCCTTATAGGTGCAGCTTAGCTGGTAAACGGGGGAAACATACAGGTTGCTTTCCTCAGTGGGGTCGGTGCCGTCTGTGGTGTAGTAAATGTTCTCGGAGGAGCCGCCGGCCTGGATGACAACGCTTTCGCCGTCACAGGAGAAGGCAGGCGCGGTAACGGACAACTCAATATAGGCCTCGGAAATGTAGCCGGTCTGCCCATGGATGGTGGTCACCGGGTACCAGCGGGTGAAGAGCTGCCCGCAGCCCCAGCCGTAATCCTCGTCGCCAATGTGATCCTGGTCGCCGATCCAGCTATCTACCAGCACCGTTTCACCTTCTACGGCAGGGCCGTCGATGTGCAGGCGGGTACCTTTAGAGAGGGTTGTGACGATGCGGGAGCTGGTGTTCGGCTCTTCCCGCAGGTTGACGGTGGCGGCGGCTTTCGCGTTGTAGGCAAAGTCATTGCTGCCGCTCCAGCCGTTTGTCACCAGCCAGGCCCGTACTTCCTCGGCGGAAACATATTGGGTAGAAACCATGGAACTGTCCACCGGGGCGCGGGAACCGTCGCTCAGTTGGGCAAAGCCGTCCGCGCCAATGGCGTAGCCGTCAATGGTGGTGTTCACGTCATACTCATAGTTGGTGTAATGGACCATACCGCCATCGAACTCGTACCAGCCGTTGCGGGGGTAGAGCACACCGTTGTCAAAAAGATGCCAGGTGGTCCAACTGCGGCGATAGATGGAGCCCCGCACCATGTTGGTGCCGTAGTCCGAGTTTTCGCAGGACTCCTCGCCGCCTATGTAGATGCCAATATGGCCGTAATCATCGGTAGCGCCGGGCTCCAGGATGGTCAGCGCCAACCCGTGGATACGGGGCAGGCCCTCCTCCATGGTACCGGTGAGGATGCAGTTGCGGGTGGCCTGGGCCGTGGCCCCGCCCATGCAGCCGCCCACGCCCAGGTCGGAGAAATAGGCGTAGATTAGCCCCGCACAGTCGGAAACCCGCACACCGTTTACGGTTTCGCCCTTGCCGCCGTAAGAATATTGCCAGCCTTCGTTATAGGCGTTGATGCCGTGCTGGGCAAGCCCCAGATTGGTGGGGGTACCGGCAGCTTTGGCAGGCAGCCCACCCAAAGGCAGGCAGGCGCAAAAGGCCAGAACGGATAGCAGCAGGCATAGGGCACGGCGGGGGGAACGGGCAGGGAGATGATGCGTATACATAAAGGTACCTCGTGATTTCTTTAGGATAAGGTGGTGCTGCAAAAAGAATGATTACAAAACGGTTACATTTTAGCATAGAATGAAAGATTTTGCAAGCCCCTTTGGGAAAATCAAAAGATTATTCATGAGAAATTCACAATTAGGGGGATATATAGTGGGTTTGCCCCGGAGCGGCACTGCCGGGAGCCCTACAGGCCCTTCCGGGTTTACCATTCCGCCGGCATCGTGCCGTGCCTGCCTGGGTACAAGAAAACCTTACAAAGGGGTCCTTTCCATACCGGCTGTACTTGACATAAGCCTTGTTTTGAGAGATAATATAAGATATATAAAATCCTGAGGAGGGAATCTCATGTCTTGCTTGCCCAAATTCTGTCAAAAAATCACCGCGGCCCTATTGGCCGTGATGCTCACTGCCGTCCTGGCCGTGGTTCCGGCCGGCGCTGCCCCTGTCCAAGAGGCGCCGGCTACTGCGGGCCCGGTATCGTCTGAAACCCCGCAGGCCCCGGAGGAAACGGGCACAGAAGGCGAAGTCGCTGTCCTGGAGGCCCGGTTGGGCGACGGTTTGGGCGAGCTGGGCCCGGTGGCTTTCAGCAGCCCGGCCAACGCCTCTATTTCCGGCTCCATGTACGGCCGGCTTACCACCCGGCAGAAGGAGTGCTACAACGCCCTGCAGGCCGTTACGCTGGAGCAGATCGAGGCGTCGGCCGGCCGGAAGGTAGAGGTGGACATCCGCAGCATGATCGGCATCAAGCTGCAAGGCCGGCTTTCCGGGGGGAATTTCCAGCCCACCGGTACCTCTCTGGCCACCTATAACACCCTGCAAAACGACTTGCAGGTGGCCATTGTCGCCCTGAGTTATGACCGCCCCGATATGCTTTGGCTGGACGGGCAGATGTACAGCGGCTTTACCCTAAAGACCTATACGGACGTTTATACCGGCGTGGGCGATGGCACCATCCAGACGGTGTATTACCAGTTCCCCAGCGTTTACAACTACAATGAACGGACCTACCGCACCCGGATGCTGGCTGCCGCCAGAGAGATCGCCCAAGAGGCCCGGCAGCAGCCGGATACCTACAGCCAGGTAAAGGCTGTCCATGATATTATCGCTGCCCAGTGCGAGTACGAGCACAGCCCGGCTAACTCCATTGCCGAAACCATGAGCCACTGCGCGTACAGCGCGTTGATCGGCGGGGACGCCTTTGAGCCCGTATGCGACGGCTACTCCAAGGCCATGAAGATGGTGCTGGATGAACTGGACATCCCCTGTGTGTTGGTAAGCAGCACCTACACGGACGCCTCCGGCTACCTTACCGGCCATATGTGGAACAACGTAAAAATGGATGACGGCTGCTGGTACAACCTGGACCTTACCTGGGACGACGGTGGTACCCAGGCTGACTATGACTACTTTTTGGTAGGCACAGACTCCCGCGCAGGGGGGATTATGTTTAAAGACCAGCAGGCCCACCGGGAAGCAGACCCCTTTGCGGATGTAGGCCTGACCCTGGCCGGCGCCAAATACCCCAAAAAGATGGCCACGGACTACCAGTACCTGGGCCATGACTGGCCGCCTACCCGCTATACCGATGTGCCCAGGGACGCCTGGTACTATAGCCTGGTAGAACGGGTGTCTGAACTGGGCTATTTCCAGGGGGACGGGGGTAAATTCAACCCCAATACGTCCATGAGCCGGGCAGAGTTCGCAGTGGTCATGGCCAATATTTACAAGGTTGACCTGGAAGATTACGCCGGCAAAAAAAGCTTTGACGATGTAGGGACCAAAGCCTGGTACCATAAGGCGGCTGCCTGGGCGAAGGAATCCGGGCTGATGCGGGGCGAGATGCAGAACGGCAAGCTGGTATTCCGGCCTAACGACAGAATTTCACGGCAGGAGATGTGCGTGGTGCTGTACCAGGCCCTGGGGCTGCATTACGGCGGCAATGGCATTACCTTTAAGGATGACAGCAAGATCAGCGGTTGGGCCAAAGAGAAGGTATACGCCTGCCAGGAGGCCGGGCTGCTGCGGGGCGACGAGAAGGGGAACTTTAACCCCCTGAACAGTACCAAGCGCAGCGAGGCGGCGTCGGTGTTCTCGGCCTATGCGGACTATGTGGGCCAATAAGCCGTTGCGCCCGTGAACGTAAACAGAAAGGATGAACCCAATGAAGGACATATTTACCAAAGCCTATGAGCCCCAGGAGGTGGAACAGGGCATTTACGACTTTTGGCGCCAGGGCGGCTATTTCCACGCGGAGGTGGACCCGGCCAAAACCCCGTATACCATTATGATGCCCCCACCCAATGTTACCGACCAGCTTCATGTGGGCCATGCCATGACCATGACCACCCAGGACGTGCTGATCCGCTGGAAGAGGATGCAGGGCTACAGCGCCCTGTGGCTGCCGGGTACGGATCACGCAGCACTGGCTACGGAAGTGAAGATTGTGGAGGCCCTGGCCAAGGAGGGCCTCTCGAAAGAAAGCATGGGCCGGGAGAAGTATATGGAGCGGGCCTGGCAGTGGAACGAGAAGTACGGCGGGCGCATCACCGAGCAGCTGAAGCTGCTGGGCTCCTCCGCAGACTGGGAGCGCCAGCGTTTTACCCTGGACGAGGGCTGCAGCCGGGCCGTGCGCCATGTGTTCGTCAAGCTGTATGAAAAGGGGCTGATCTACCGGGGGGAGCGGATGATCAACTGGTGCCCCCACTGTAAGACCGCCCTTTCTGACGCGGAGGTGGAGTTTGAGGAGAAGGACGGTTCCTTCTGGCACCTGCGCTACCCCCTGGCGGACGGGTCGGGCGACATCCAACTGGCAACCACCCGCCCGGAAACCATGCTGGGCGATACCGCGGTGGCTGTCCACCCGGAGGATGGGCGCTATAAGCATCTGGTGGGCAAAAATGTGATTTTACCCCTGGTGGGCAAGGAGATACCCATTGTGGCCGACGAGTATGTGGAGATGGACTTTGGTACCGGCGTGGTGAAGATCACCCCTGCCCACGACCCCAACGACCTGGCGGTCGGCCAGCGCCACGGGCTGCCGATCCTCACGGTGATGGACGAGAACGGCGTCATCAACGAAAACGGCGGCAAATACCAGGGCCTGCCCGTCCAGGAGGCCCGCAAGCAGATTGTCAAAGACCTGGAGGAGGGGGGCTACCTGCTGAAGGTGGAGCCTATCCACCACAATGTAGGTACCTGCCACCGCTGCCACACCACAGTAGAGCCCAGGGTGTCTACCCAGTGGTTTGTAAAGATGGATTCCATG
>CANOFK010000054.1 GCA_947565265.1 uncultured Clostridia bacterium
GCGGGTCATGAAGTCCTTGATGGACTTGTTCAGGGCGTGGCCCATGTGCAGCGCCCCGTTAAAGAAGGCATCTGGAACTTTGTGGAGGTGCAGGCCATGGGCAACAACCCCCAGCAGCGCCACGAGATCGACGCCTACCTGATCTGCGGCCAAAACCGCGCCATCATGTTCGACACCCTGCAAAGCGTGCGGGGCCTGTATGAAAAAGTCCGGGAGCTCACCAGCCTGCCCATTGACGTTGTCATCTCCCACGGCCACGGCGACCACTACGGCGCCGCCACCGGGGAGTTCCTCTCCGCCGGCTGCCCGGTGTACCTAAACCACGGGGACTGGCCCCTGCTCACCCAGCCCGACGGCCAGCCCTTCCCCGCCGGGCATTTTCAAGAGCTGGAGGACGGCCAGGTGTTTGACCTGGGCGGCCGGGTGCTCACCGCCATGCTGATGCCCGGCCACACCCCCGCCGGGGACGTGCTGCTGGACCAGGCGGAGGGCCTGGTCTTTACCGGCGACGCCATCGGCTCCGGCCACTTCTGGATGCAGCTTCCCACCAGCGTCACCATCGAAGAGCTGCTGCCCGCTGTGGAAAAACTGGCGGCCCAGATCAAGGCATGGGGCAAGGACGTGCTGATCCTGGCCGGCCACCGCTACCAGTCCCCGGTACCCCTGACCTTTGGCTATGTGGAGGACGTGCTCCACCTGCTGCGGGGCCTGCTGGACGGCACGCTGCAAGGGGAAACCATGTCCATGGACCTCCACGGCCGGCATATCGACTGTTGCACCATTGCCCACGGCGGTATGCTGGGGATGCTCTATGACCCCCAGAAAATCCACCGCGCCTAAGCCCCCACCCACCACCATAAAAAGGAGGACCCCCCTATGAAGATCGCGGAAATCATCGCAAAGCTGGAAGCCTTCCACGCCCCCCTGCCCCAGCGGGAGCACCCCACCGTAGACCGGGTGCTTTTCGGCGACCCGGACAAGGCCTGCACCGGCGTCGCCGTCACCTGCTGGGCCTCCGCCGCCGTTATCCGGCAGGCCGCCCAGCAGGGCTGCAATTTCATCATCGCCCACGAGCCCCTTTTCTTCGACCACCTGGATAACCCGGATTGGCTGGCGGAGAACCGGGTCTACCAGAAGAAAAAAGCCCTGCTGGAGGAAACCGGCATGGTCGTCTACCGGGACCACGACCATGTGCACAACGACGACCCCGACCGGATCTTCACCGGCGTGGTCAAGGCCCTTGGCTGGGCCGGTTACCAGGAGGGCCATGACTTTATGGCCGGGGTGCGGTTCGTGCTGCCTGCGGCTATGCCCGCCCGGGAGGTCGCCCGCCACGTTTCCCGCACCATGGGCGTCCACGGTATGCGTATGTGGGGCGACCCGGATACCCCTGTCCAGACCGTGGGCTTTTCCGCCCACTTCCTGGCCGGCCCCGGGGACAAGGCCGCCATCAACCAGATCGACCAAAGCGGGGTAGACATGGTCATCCCCGGCGAGGTCATCGACTGGACCATCGGCGAGTACATCATGGACGCGGAAACCCTGGGCTTTGGCAAGGTGCTCTTAAACCTGGGCCACTTTAACTGGGAGGAGCCCGGCATGGAGGACATGGCCCGCTGGCTACCCGATGTGATCGGCCCCGGCGTGCCCGTACAGTTCATCAAGTCCGGCGACCGCTTTACCTTCTTGGAATTCTAACCCCTGCCCCATACAGCCCCCTGCCGGGAGGCGGCCGCACCCCTGCGGCCGCCTCCCGGTTTTTTGCCCTTTCCTGCAAGCACAGCCCTGCCTTCTTGCAAAAAACCGTGCTTTTTCCCGCTAAAAGGTTGACCCTCCCCCCACTTTTATGGTATAATATGGCTGCCGGATGGCCCGCGCTGCGGGTTATCTTTTTTACAGGCAAATCCTACTCTGGGAGGCATGGTTATGAACAGAGCGCTTTGGCAGTTAGCCGCCGCCGGCTTGCGGCGCAGGAGGAAAAGCACCCTGCTGTTGTTCGCGGTGCTGATGCTCTCCTTTGCCTTCTCGGCGCTCTCCCTGTCCGTCACCGAGAGCATGGCCCGCACCAGCGAAGACGCCCGCCTGGACACCTACGGCCGGTGGCAGGCGGCCATTGCCAACGCCAGCAGCCTGGATGAGGAGTTTTTGCACAGCCAGCCCTGGCTGGGGGAACTGGGCGTCACCAAATGCCTGGGCCTTGTGGACGGCGACGCGGGCATCGGCACGGTAGACGATGCCTTCACCGCCCTGGGCCGCATCCGGCTACAGGCCGGCCGTATGCCCCAGGCCGAGGACGAGGTGGCCATCGAGGCCGGCCTGCTCCACCGGCTGGGCTATGACTTCACCCTGCTGGACCAGGTGGTCACCCTGCCGGTCACGGTCTATACCCGCAACAAACAGCCCCTGCGGGTGGATATCGACTTTAAGCTGGTAGGCGTCATCCATGGCTATACCCAGGTGTGGACGGTGAACCACCGCTCCTATTCCAACGATATGCCCCTGCTGAACCGGGCCCTCCTCTCCCCCGAAGGCGGCGCCCGCCTGCGCGCCCAGGCCGCCGGCCTTACAGAGGGCGCCGACCCCTCCACCCGGCTGGCCGCCCACAAGCCCCGGCTCACCTACACGGTGCGGCACCTGTTCTTTACCTTCAACGCCCCCCTCGAAGAGGTCCAGCAGGCCGTCACCGGGCATTTCCGCGGCGTCCACGGCCTTATGCGCAACTCCATGCAACTGAACACCGGCGCTTACGGCGAGAGCATGGACAACCAGTTCACCTCCAATGAGGACGGCCAGGACAGCGCCACGGCCCTGCTCTACACCGGCCTCATCTTCGCCTCGGTGCTGCTGGCCGTGCTGTGCATCTACGCGGTGCAAATGCAAAAGCAGGTGCGCCAGTTCGCCCTGTTCCGCAGCATCGGCATCACCCGCGGCCAGTTGCGCCGCATGATGCTCTTCGAAACCCTGCTGCTCTGCGTGCCCGCCGCCCTGCTGGGGGCAGGGGCCGGGGCGCTGGGTACCTGGGCCACCTTCAGCCTGCTGGCCCGTTTCGGCTCCACGCCGGTCACCACCGTCATCCCCTGGGCGCTGCTGGGGCCGCTGGCCCTGGTGTGGCTGCTGGGGGTGCTCCTCACCCGGCTGGCCATCCTGCAAATCGCCCTGCGGGAGCCCCTCACCGGCCGGGTGGCCTCCGGGGGCAAAAAGGCCCGCCGCTACCGCCGCTTGCGCACCCTGATGGCCGGCGGCCTGTCCGGGCTGCTGTGCGGCACGCTGGTCTTTGCCACGGTAGAGAGCCTCCCCCCCTGGCAGCAGTTGGGGGTGGCGGGGGCCTCCCCCTCCTACCTGGTCTATGCGGAAACCGCCCCCATCACCCAAAGCCGCCTGGACGCCTGGCTTTCCCTGCCCGGCCTTACCGGCGTCCGGGCCCTTACCCAGTTGGAGGGCCTCCTCACCTACCCCGGCGCCCCGGATTCCCCCGCCTTCCAGTCCGCCCTTGCCTGTATCCGCAAGGGTGATGCTGTCACCGGCTCCCCCAACCGGGGCCAGGTGGACGGCCAGGACGCCCTGGGCGTGCGGATTTTCGTCCTGCCCGACGGCCATTGGGACGATTTCCTCCCCCTCACCGGCTCCGGCCTGGACCTGGAGGCTTTCCGGCGGGGGGAGCAGGTGGCCCTCTCCTTCCCCCAGGAGCCTGACGGCAGCTACTACATGGACTGCATCGTCCACAAAAAAACCGTAGAGCGCAACCGCCGGGGGGAGTCGATCATGCAATCCTACTACGCCCACCGGGACGTTTCCGACCTCCGCCTAACCCCCGGCGGCCGGCTCACGCTCCAGTTCGCGGAGGAGATCTACCGGCCGGAACTGGGGGCCATTGTGCCCGTGCCCACCGGCACGGACGCCACCGCCCTGTACCTGGACCGGTCCATTTACGTCCTCTGGTGCTCCGAGGCCTTTGCCCACACCCTGCTGGGCAGCTCCCCCGGCCTTACCTATGCCGAGGTATTCGCCGGCCACACCGCGGAAACCCTCTCCACCGGCCAGGTGCTCAAAGAGATGGTCCAGCGGCAGGGTTTCGGTTTTGTCGACCGGCGGGAGGCCTTCTCCGCCGGGGTCCAGGCCCCCCTGCAAAGCCTGATCCTCCAGCTCTCCAGCGGCGGCTGCATTGCCCTTTTGCTCCTGCTGGTGCTCAACAACGCCCTGGCCATGGAGGCCCAGCGGCAAAAGCGCGACTACGGCGTCCTCCAGGCGCTGGGGATGTCCCGGCGGCAGCTATGGCGCCGGCTGCTGGGCAAAGCCCTGGGCCGGGGCCTGCTGGGGGCCGCGCTGGGCTGGCTGGTCTGGGCAGGCTATGCCGCCGCCCGGGCAGCCCGGCTGTACTACGGCCAGCTTGCCGCCCCGCTGGCCCTGCGGCACACCCCCGCCTCCGCCCTGCAAGAGGTCCTTTGGCGGTACCTGGGGGCCGGGGCGGGGGCCGGCACGGCCCTGCTGCTCACCCTGCTGGTGGCGGCCCTGGTCACCGGGGCCTCCCTCTACGCCAGCCGGGCCCTGTTCCAGGGGGACCTGATGAAAAAACTGCGGGGCGGGGAATAACCCCTCCCCCTGCCCACAAACCGCCCCCGCCCGCCTCCGGGAGGGGCCGCGGCCAGGAAAGGAGCCTGTCTATGGAAGAGAAAAAGATCATCCTGCGCGCCGAGGAGATTACCAAAACCTACCACACCTCCTCCGGCGAGGTGCACGCCCTCAACGGCGTCAGCCTGGCACTGGAGGAGGGCCGGTTCTACGCCATCATCGGGCGCAGCGGCTCAGGCAAGTCCACCCTGCTGCACATCCTCAGCGGCCTGGACCGCCCCACCACCGGCCGGGTCCTGATAGACGGCACGGACATTTCCAGCTACTCCGACGAACAGATGGCCATCTTCCGCCGCCGGCACATGGGGTTCGTGTTCCAGCAGTTCAACCTGCTGGACGACTACACGGTGCTCCAAAACATCGCCATGCCCATGAAGCTGGACGGCCGCAAGCCAGACCCCGGTTTCCTCAGCCAGGTCACCGGCCTGCTGGGCATCACCGCCAAGCTGGACAAATACCCCTCAGAGCTCTCCGGCGGCGAGCAGCAGCGGGCGGCCATAGCCCGGTCCGTGCTGGCCAAGCCCCACCTGATCTTCGCCGACGAGCCCACCGGCAACCTGGATAAGCGCTCCGGCGAGGACACCCTCGCCCTGCTCAAAGACTGCGCCCGCCAGTTCGGCCAGACCCTGGTGGTGGTCACCCATGACCTGGAAATCGCCCGCAAAGCCGGCTGCACCATCCAAATCGACGACGGCCGCATCGCCCCCCCTGCCTGACCCCTCCCCCAAAAAGCGCCCCTGTCCCCCCCGGACAGGGGCTTTTGCAAAAAAACCTTTCTTTTGCGGCCAATTTGTACTATAATAGGTACCAGCAACCGGTCAAGGGACAAGAAAGGAAGTTTATCATGAATCAGCAGCCTAATCTATTGGACAGCGTCCAGCGCCTGCACTTTGTAGGCATTGGCGGATCGGGGATGTGCCCCATGGCCGAGATCCTCCTGCGCCGCGGCTACCAGATCACCGGCTCCGACCAGAACGAGTCCGACACGCTGGAGCGGGTAAAAAGCTGGGGGATCCCTGTCTATCTGGGCCACCGGGCCGAAAACATACAGGGCGCCCAGGCCGTGGTGTACACCGCCGCCTGCAAGCCCGACAACCCCGAACTGGCCGCGGCACGGGCAGCCGGCGTCCCCACGCTGGAGCGCTCCGTCATGCTGGGGATGCTCACCCGCCGCTACCCCCAACTGGTGGCGGTTTCCGGCACCCACGGCAAAACCACCACCACCGCCATGCTGGCCCAAATCCTTTACCAGGCCGGCCAAGACCCCAGCGCCATCATCGGCGGCAAGCTGCCCCTGGTGGACAGCAACTGCCTGGTAGGCCAAAGCGGCACCATGGTCTGCGAGGCCTGCGAGTACGTGGACACCTTCCTCCAGCTCGCCCCCGCCATCTCCCTGATCCTCAATATCGAGCCGGACCATCTGGACTACTTCGGCACCCTGGAGAACATCGTCCGGTCTTTCCGCCAGTTCGCCACCCAAACCACCCGGCGGCTCATTGTCAACGGCGCCGACCCCCAGGCCATGGAGGCCGCGGCCGGCCAGGCCGGCAAAGAGCTCCTCACCTTCGGCCCGGACAGCCGCTTTGACTACTACCCCACCGGCCTCAGCGAAGAGCCCACCGCCTGCGAAACCTTCACCCTCATGTTCCGGGGCCAGCCCCTGGGCCGGGTGCAACTGGCTGTGCCCGGCCGGCACAATATGCTCAACGCCCTGGCCGCCGCCGCCGCCGCCCACTCCCTGGGGGTAGCCCCCGGGGATATCTGCGCCGCTTTGGGGCAGTTCACCGGGGTGCACCGCCGTTTCGAGGTCCTGGGCAAGTTCCGGGGCGTCACCGTGGCCGATGACTTCGCCCACCACCCCACCGAGCTCACCGCGGTGCTCAGTTCCGCCATGCGTATGGGGTACCGGGAAGTCTGGGCGGTGTTCCAGCCCCACACCTTCTCCCGCACCTACACGTTTTTAGAGGACTTCGCCCGGGCCCTGTCCATCCCCCAGCATCTGGTGATGACCGAGATCCTGGCCGTGCGGGAGGAAAACACCTGGAATATCCACACCAGCGACCTGGCCGCCAAAGTGCCCGGCAGCCGGTGGTTCGGCAGTTTCCAGGAGATCGCCGCTTATGTCATGGCCCACGCCCAGCCCGGCGACCTGATCCTCACCCTGGGCGGCGGCGATATCTACCAATGCGCCAACCTGATCGTAAAACAGTATCAGGCCGAATAGCCGCACACGCCAAAAAAGCGCCGGGTACCCCCCGGCGCTTTTTTCCTTGCCTTTTGGCCTCCGGCGGCGGAGAGTTGGCTACGCCAACTCTTGGGCGTTGATTCTCGGCTGCCGCCTCGGCCGGCGACGGGCAATCGCCACCGGCGATTGCCGCCCCCTAAGAACCCCACCACCTTAATGCCTCCGGCGGCTTAGGGCTTGTTTGAAAATAGAGGAAATGACGAATTTTTGGCCAGAAGGGGACAAT
>CANOFK010000055.1 GCA_947565265.1 uncultured Clostridia bacterium
ACCGGGCCCACCACCAGCGGGCGCTCTGCCGGGGGGGCGCCCGTAAGGGTGAGGGCTGCCAGCAGGCGCTCTTCCCCCCGGCGGCACCGGGCCTGGCCGCAGGCGTAGAGCCGGGCAATGGGCTCGCCCTTTTCCACCCGCTGGCCCAGGGTCTTCAGCAGCAGGACGCCGGCACCGTGGTCAATGGCATCCTCTTTTGTTTCCCGGCCGGCGCCCAGTTCCATGGCGGCCAGGCCGCAGCCCTCCGCGTCCAGCCCGGCGATGAAACCGGCTGCCGGGGCCAGGACCTCTGCCTGCACCGGGGAAAGGGGCAGGCCACCGGGGGCCAGGGTATCGGCCCGGCCGCCCTGGGCTGCCACCATGCCCCGCAACGCGGCCAGGGCTGAGCCGTCTGCCAGGGTGGCTTGGGCTTTGGCCACGGCCGCTTCCGGGGTTTCTGCCAGGCCGGCCAGCCAGACCATGCCCCCGGCCAGCCGGCAGCACAGCTCTGTTAAGCGGGGGTCGCCCCGGCCCTCCAGGACCTCCACGGCTTCCAGCACCTCCAGGGCGTTGCCGATACAGCGGCCCAGGGGCGCTTCCATATCCGTGATCAGGGCGGCGGTGCGGCGGCCGGCGCCCTTGCCGGTGTCTACCATCAGCCGGGCCAGTTCCATGGCCTGGGGGAGGGTTTTCATAAAGGCCCCCCGGCCCACCTTAACGTCCAGCAGGATGGCGTCCGCGCCGGAGGCCAGCTTTTTGGACATGATGCTGGCGGCGATCAGGGGCAGGCTCTCCACCGTGGCGGTTACGTCCCGCAGGGCGTACAGCTTTTTGTCCGCCGGGCACAGGCTGCCGGACTGGCCCGCTATGGCGATGCCCGTCTGCCGGACGATTTGGAAGAAATCCTCCCGCGGGAGGTCCATGCGCATACCGGGGATGCTTTCCAGCTTATCCACCGTGCCGCCGGTATGGCCCAGGCCCCGGCCGCTCATTTTGGCGACGGTGACGCCGCAGGCCGCGGCCATGGGCCCGGCGATCAGGGAGGTCTTATCCCCCACGCCGCCGGTGGAGTGCTTATCTACCTTGACCCCCGGCAGGGAGGACAGGTCTGCCCTGTCGCCGGAGGCGGCCATTTCTTTGGTAAGGGTGACGGTTTCCTCCGGATCCATGCCCCGGAAGTAGATGGCCATCAGCAGGGCGGAGATCTGGTAGTCGGGGATGCTGCCCTCTGTGACCCCGGCCACAAACCAGCGCAGTTCCTGGGGGGTCAGCTTGCCGCCCTCCCGCTTTTTCTGGATGACGTCTACCATCCGCATGGGGTTGCCTCCTTTAAGATAAATTATCGGGGCCAAAGGACTCGGGCAAAAGCTGGGCCAGGGTCATGACCTTTTCCCTTTGGCCGTCGGTGAGGATCACGGGGAAATCTTGGGCGCAAAACTCCCGCATGACCTGGCGGCACACCCCGCAGGGTGCGCAGAAGAACGTGGGGCCCTGCCCCTGGGGGCCGCCGGCCACGGCAATGGCCGCAAAGGCCCGCTGGCCGTCGTTGACCGCCCGGAAGATGGCGGTGCGCTCGGCGCAGTTGCCGGTAAGGGCGGCGACCTCGATATTACAGCCCGTGTACACGGTGCCGTCGGCGCAGAGCAGGGCCGCGCCCACGGCAAAGTGGGAATAGGGGCAATAGGCGTTTTGCCGGGCCTCCAGCGCCCGGGCGGTCAGGGCGGCCCGCAGTTCGTGGGTAAGGGTCAACATAGGCGGCACTCCTTTGCAATATGGTGGGGGCGGTTTTATACGGCGCTTGGGGGCGGCACCCGGCCCGCTGCCAACACGGCCTCCAACTGGGGGCGGGTGGGGAGGCCCTCGTTGTCGCTTTTGTGGCTGATTTGGATGGCGCCCATGGCGTTGCCCCGGCGGGCGGCCTCCCGGAGGGTAAGGCCCTCGGCCAGGGCGCTGATGACCCCAGCCGCAAAGCCGTCGCCCGCGCCGACGGTATCCACCACGGTTTCCACCGGGAAACCGGGCTCCAGCCCGGAGGCGCCGTCCCGCCGGGACCAGAACGCGCCCCCGGCCCCCAGCTTGACCACCACGTTTTCGGCCCCCATGGCGTGGTAAAAGGCCGCGATGGCCTGGGGGCTCTCTGCCCCGGCCAGCAACTTGCCCTCGCCGGCACCGGGCAGCACCGTACCGGCGGCCTGGGCCAACTGGTTGAGGGTGCCGGCCATCTCCTCCTGGCTGGCCCAAAGCTGGGGGCGCAGGTTGGGGTCAAAGGAGATGGGCAGGGACAGGGCCGTGGCCCGGCCGATCAGCCGCCGCACCGCGGCCAGCGCCTGGCCGGACACGGCCGGGAACACCCCGGTGATATGTACCCAGCCGATCCCGGACAGGTCCAGCGCGTCTATATCTTGGGGGGTGATTTGGGAGGCGGCGGAGCCCTTGCGGTAGTAGGCGATATCCGGGTCCCCTTGCAGGGCGGCGCTTTTGAGCATCAGGCCGGTCTGCCCGCCCTTTGCCAGGGTGACAAGGCCAGTATCGATGCCGTTGGCCCGCAGGCCCTCCAGGATGCGGGCACCCATGGGGTCATCCCCCAGCCGGGTGCAGTAGGCGGGGGTATGGCCCAGCCGGGCCAGCCCTACGGCTACGTTGTACTCGGCCCCGGCAATGGAGGCCAGGAACCGCCCGGCACGGTGCAGGGGGCCGGGCTCTTCGGCCATAAACAGGCCCATGGGCTCGCCCATTAGCAGGATTTTCATGGCGGCTACCCCCTACACCTGGGTGACGGCCAGCAGGCAGGGGCCGCTGACCTGCACATCCCCTGAACCGGCAGGCACCAGGAGGCTGTCGCCCGGTGCAAAGGCCACGGTGTTCTCCGGGCCGGCGGCCGTGCCGCTGCCCTCCATCACCATAAGGGAGAGGAAACTCTCCGGCCCGGCGGTCAGGGTGACGGTGGTATCTACCCGGTAGCGGTGGGTGGTAAAGTAAGGGCAGGAGGCCAGCAGCGTTTGGGTTCCCCCTGGCACCGCGGTGGGCGTGGGCTGGACAGGGGCCGGGGAGGGCGTGAGCCGGGAAACGGCCAGGGCCTTGTCAATGTGCAGCGCCCGGGGCTGGCCGTCCGGGCCTAGACGGGCGTAGTCGTATACCCGGTAGGTACAGTTGGAGTTCTGCTGGATCTCGCAGATCAAAATGCCCGCGCCGATGGCGTGGAGGGTGCCGGCCTCGATAAAGAACACGTCGCCGGGGTGCACGGGTACCCGGTTTAGCACCTCTTCTACGGTATTGTCCTCTATGCGGCGGCGGAATTCTTCTTGGGCCAGCGCCCGGTTGACCCCGAAGTACAGGGTAGAACCGGGGTCGCAGTCCATCACATACCACATTTCGGTTTTGCCGTACTCCCCTTCCTCCCGCAGGGCGTACCCGTCGCTGGGGTGCACCTGGATGGACAGGGGCTGCCTGGCGTCAATAAACTTGATGAGCACCGGGAAGTTGGGGAAGTCCCGGCAGTGTTCCCCCATAGCCTGGGGGTTTTGGGCAAAGTACGCCGAGAGGGGCTGGCCGTCCCACCGGCCGCCGCTGAGCGTGCTTTCCCCGGCGGGGTGGGTGGAGAGCTCCCAGCTTTCGGCCACTTTGGGCAAGGTGCAGGGCTTGTGGTATACGTCCCGCAGCCTGGTGCCCCCCCAGAGGTAATCTTTAAAGGCGGGGGCCAGTTTTTCGATCTGCATGATAATCCCTCCTGATTTCGCTTTTTGGTTTGGCCGGCAGACGCCTAGCTGATCAACTGGCGCAGCGCCGCGTTGACCACGCCGCCGGCCTCTACCAGGCTGTTGTTGGTATCCTCTACCACCACCGCGAAGGCGATGGGGTAGGTTTCGTTGTCGCAAAAACCCACCATCCAGCAGTTGGGGGCCTGGGTTTCCCCTACCTCGCCGGTGCCGGTTTTGGCGCAGACTTGCAGGCCCTCAGGGAACAGGGCGTCGCCGTAGTAGTCCGCCACATTGCTGCGCATTAGGGCCTTTAGGTTGGCCGCCTGGGCGCTGTCCAGCAGCCGGGCGCCCCCCAGGCCGCCGAACAGCCCGCCCTCGGTCAGCCGGGGCTGGACGTACGTGCCGCCCCCGGCCACGGCACCCATAAAGGTCAGCATCTGGTAGGGGTTGGCCAGCAGCGTGTACTGGCCCACGCCCGCCCAGCCCAACTGGTTGGGGTTGGTGCCCTCCAACTTGGCCTCGCTGGGGGCTGTTGCAATGCCGCTAAAGTGCAGGCTTTGGTTAAAGCCCAGTTGTTCGGCGGTTTTTTGCAGGTCCGCGCTGCCGATGTCATTGGCCAGCTTGGCAAAGTACAGGTTGCAGGAGTGGCCCAGGGCCCCGCCGATATCCAGCTCGCCGTGGTAGCCCAGGCAGGTGATCTCGCTGCCGCCGATCTCCTCGGCACCCCAGCAGGCATAGGTGCGGCCGCTCCAGCCGTCCGGCCACTTTTCCATCGCGGCCAGCGTGGTTACAAGCTTGAAAATACTGCCGGGGGTAAAGGCCCCGGACAGGGTGTTGTCCAGGTACGCGCCCCGGTAGGCGTCGTTTTCCTCAATATCCGGGGGGACGTTCTCCGGGTCATAGCTGGGGGTGCTGACCTTGCAGAGGACGTCGCCGGTTTTGTAGTTGTAGAAGATGGCCCCGCCGTTGTGGCCGTTCATGGCGGAATAGGCCGCGGCACAGGCTTCCGCATCCACCGTAAGGCGGACCTGGCTGCCCATGCGGTTGAACACCGTGTCGTTGAGGCCGGTGATCAGGTTATAGCCGGTTAGCTGGGTGCGCAGGGTGTATTGGGCGCTGGTGCTGATGTACCCGGCGGTGTCCCCTACCGTGTGCAGCAGTGCCAGGCGGGTGGTTTCATCCCCGCTGTATACCCGGCGGCCCTCCCGGCTGGTGGCCAGTATCTGGCCGTCCCGGTCCTCTATGTCCCCCAGGGTTACGGTGGCGTCTTCATCATAAATATGGCCGTTGTAGGGCTGCATCGCCCAGCGGCTCCCCTGGGTTACAAGCCCAAACAGCAGCCAGCCTGCCCCCCCTAAAAAGGCCAGCAAAAGGATATATAATACAAATGAACGTAACCCGACCGTTTTCATGGTTTCCCCTTTCCTATCCGAAGTGGCGCGCCCAAGGCCATGGGGCGCTGCCCCACACCCGGTTTAAGCAACTTTTTGAGAAAAGCTGCTTAAAAATCTTCCAAAACTTTTTTGTATACCGGCACTGGTATTTCAGCTATAGATATCTTCCATCTCCTGCGGAGCGGGAGGCGCCGCGTGGCGGGGCGGGGCCTTGGGCGGCCCTTTGCGGGCCGGGGGGCGCTGGGCCCCGGAACGGCGCACGGCATAGGTGCGCTCGTCGGAGGCTTTCAGGAAGGCCATCAGGCACCAGACAGAGGCCATGCTGGAGCCGCCCGCGCTGATAAAGGGCAGGGTCACGCCGGTAAGGGGCAGGATGTCTGTGGAGCCGAACACGTTAAGCCCGGCCTGGAACAGGAGCATACCGGCCACGGCGCAGGCCCCGATGGAGAAAAAGGTGGAGCGGCTGCGGGTCACGTCGCTGCGGGCGTAGAGGATGAACATCGCCAAAGCAAGCAGCACCACCAGCCCCATCACCAGGCCCTGTTCCTCACACAGCAGGCCGAACACCAGGTCGCTGTCCGCGGCGAAAATATACTTGAGGTACCCCCGGCCCAGCCCCATGCCGAAAAGCCCCCCGCTGGCCGTGTAGGTTAGCACCCGGGTCTGCTGGAGGCCGGCGCCGTAGGGGTCGTCCCACACATGGCCCCAGGCGCTGAACCGGCTTGCCACATAGGGCATAAAGGTGAGGATAAGGAACACACCCAATGCTGCGGCGGCCAGAATCAGCACAATGGTGCGCACGCTGCCCGAACGCATGAAGGCGATGATCAGGAAGGTGGCAAAGAAGATCAGCGCGGTGCCCAGGTCCTTCATCAGGAACAGGAACCCGATGCAGGCCCCGGTGAACACCAGGAACTCGGTGATGTTCTTTTTGGTCTGGAGCCTGTCCAGGGTAGAGGTGCCCACGAACACAAAGGCGATCTTGATGAACTCGGAGGGCTGGATACTGACAGGGCCGATGTGGATCCAGTTGCGGGAGCCGTACTGGGTGGTACCCAGCAGCAGGTTCAGGACAAACAGGCACAGGGCCCCTATGCCAATGGGCAGGCGGTACTTGGCCACCCGGTCCAGGTCATCCATAAAGCGGATCAGGGCGCAGAACAGCAGCACCCCCAGCAGCATGGCCACCAGTTGGGTACGGGCCGCGCCGGGGCCAAAGGCCGCCAGCAGGTTTACCCCCATGCCGGAGAGCAGGTAGGCGACGGTTTCCACCTCAAAGCTTACCCGGTGGAGGAACCGCATGGAAAACACGTACAGCCCCCAGCCAATAACCAGCACCCCCAACTCCGGCAGGAGGTTTTGGGGGGCGAAAACCGGCAGGCCCCCTTCCCAGGCCACCGCGGCCTGTAGGGCCATGAGCAGGTGGGTCAGGGTGGCGGCCAGCATCAGCCGCATGGGGGGCGCGGCCTCCCGGAGCAGGGCCTGGAACGCCCGCCGCTTTTTCTCCGGGGCCTGGTTGATGTTGTAAAGGGTAAGGGCCACTTCGCCGAACCCTATACTGTCCCCAATGCGCACCAGCTTGGGGGCGTTGATCTTCCGGCCGTTCACCTTTACCCCGCCTTTGGAGCCAGTATCGCAGATGAACCAGCCCTCCTCCCGGCGCATGAACACCGCGTGGTCCCGGGAAACCCCGGCCACGGGCAGGCAGATATCGCAGCTTTTGCTGCGGCCCACGGAGTTCTCCCAATACAGCACGGGGAACCGGGCCCCGGAGGTTTCGTCTACCAGCATGACCACCGGGTCCCGGCGGCGCTGGCCCCGCTTAAAGGAGGTGTAGCAGCGCCAGACCACATAGACGGCGGGCAGGGGCGCAAGCACACGCAAAATCAGCAGCACGGCGGGCAGTGCGCCGGACTGTAAAAAATCCATAATCGTATCCAAAGGCTTTCTCCATTCCCAGAAAATCTACCCTGTCAGCCAGGCCCGGCCTTTAGAGTCTGTTTTAAAACTCCGAAACGCCGTC
>CANOFK010000056.1 GCA_947565265.1 uncultured Clostridia bacterium
CAAGATGCTGAACAACGAGAACGGCTGGACCGCTGCCCAGACGATGGCCAGCTACCTGTGCCCCTCCTCTGGCATTGCCAACTGGTCTGACTGGACCCGTGAGCTGATCAACGTGCCGGAGAAGGACCAGGACTGCTATGAGGTGTGGGGCGCTGCCGGCGAGGACTACCGCCTGCCCGCGCTGTCCCTGACCCCGGACGAGTCTGTGGAGCGCGCGGCGCTGTACGCGGACATCAGCACCCTGGTGAAGGAGAATACCGCCAAGTTCATCAGCGGCGCGATGGATATCGAGAGCAGTTGGGACAAGTATATCTCTGACCTGGAGAGCATGGGTGTGAAACGGGCCATTGAGATTACCCAGGGCGCTTACGACCGTTATAAGGCCAGATAAGGCCGCCGCTGCCCAAAGGGCAAGGGCGATAGCCTGCTAAGAGAACCGCCCCGGATAAGCGAAAGCTTGCCGGGGCGGTTTTTTGGGGAGGCGGCTGTTTTGACAAGGCAGAAAGGGCCTTTTGGGATACAGTTTCCCCTTGACAGGGGTGGGTTTTTATGGTATGCTAAGTAAGCCGCATACTGCGGGTAACAAGGGCCCGGACGGGCACACCCGCTGTAGCGAGATCAGGATAAAGGCAGGAAATTAGATGTTTGCAGTGATTGAGACAGGCGGAAAGCAGTATAAAGTGCAGTATGGCGACGTGATCTATGTGGAGAAACTGAACGCCGCAGAGAACGACACCGTGGAGTTCCCGGTGGTGGCTGTGTTCGGCGAGGGCGAGCCTAAGGTGGGCACCCCCTATGTGGACGGCGCTACGGTGACCGGCAAGGTTGTGAAGAACGGTAAGGCCAAGAAGATTACGGTGTTTACCTACAAGCCTAAGAAGAATTCCAAGCGGAAGATGGGCCACCGGCAGCCCTATACGAAGGTGCAGATCGAGGCTGTTAAGGCCTGATGATCCTGGTGGATTTTTATGTCCTTCCCGGCGACCGGATCTTGGGGTTCCGTTTTCAGGGGCACGCAGGCTGGGCGGATAAAGGGATGGACATTGTATGCGCGGCGGTTTCTTCGGCAGCGTACCTGACGGCCAACACGATTACGGAAGTGCTGGAACTGGCGCCGGAAACCTTGCGGGCCGAAGAGGGGGAGATGCTCTTGCGGCTGCGGACAGAGGATGCGCCGGCTTGCCGGGCGCTTTTGGACGGGCTGTCGCTGCATATGGAGGGGCTGGAAAAGCAGTACCCGGCGCACATACAGGTTGCGTACGTAAAGGCTTAAAAAAGCCATGATTTTTGAATAGGAGGCTATTATTATGCTGAGAATTGATATACAGCTTTTTGCGCACAAGAAAGGTATGGGCTCTACCAAGAACGGCCGGGATTCCGAGTCTAAACGCCTGGGCGTAAAGCGGGCCGACGGCCAGTTTGTGCTGGCCGGGAATATCCTGGTCAAGCAGCGGGGCACCAAGATCCATCCGGGCGAGAACGTAGGCCGGGGCAAGGACGACACCCTGTTTGCCAAGGTGGACGGCAAGGTGCGCTTTGAGCGCATGGGCGCGGACCGCAAGAAGGTCAGCGTGTACGCCGCCGAGTAATCTGGCACAAACCTGAGAGAAGGCCCCTTCGCGTGTAGAAGGGGCTTTTTTGTGGAGAAGAAACAGAGGGAAACGGGGGGAGGAGAAAGGTGACGTTGGGGATCTACACGAAAAGGCTGGCTATAGAGCCCTTTTGCCTGGCTTTTTTGGAGGACTATTGCCGGGAGTTTACGGAGGGGATCACACAATACCAGTACCCGGACAGTTTTACGGACCTGGCGGCCGCGAGGCAGGTGATGGCCGGCTTTATAGAGGATATGGAGCGGGGGGAGATGCTGGAACTGGCTGTTTTGGACCGGGAGGGCCAGTTTATTGGCAGCGTGGAGGTGTTCGGGCTTAAGGAAGAGGCCCCGGAGATTGGGCTGTGGATGAAGGGGGCGGCCCAGGGGCTGGGGTACGGCTATGAGGCCCTACAGGGCGTTTTGGACTACCTGAACAGCTTGGGGCGGTATACGTACTACCGGTACGAGGCCGATGTGCGGAACCTTCCCAGCCTCCGCCTGGCGGAGAAATTCCGTTTTGAAAAGGGCGGGCAGGAAGAGGTTATAACAGGGTCCGGGAAAAGGCTGCTGTTGCAGGCTTACCGGATTTACGGGTAAGAGGACACAGGACGGCTGGGGAGGATCCCCTGGGAGGTGCAAAGATGTTTATTGACGTTGCGAAAATCTACATTAAGGCCGGGGACGGCGGGGACGGCGCGGTGGCTTTTCACCGGGAGAAGTACGTGGCGGCCGGGGGGCCCGACGGGGGCGACGGCGGCCGGGGGGGGAGCGTGGTGTTCCTGGCGGACAGCAACCTTTCTACGCTGGCGGATTTCCGCTATAAGCGCAAGTATGTGGCCCAGCGGGGGGAGAACGGCCGGGGCGGGCGCTGCGCGGGAAAATCGGCCCCGGACCTGGTGGTGCGGGTGCCCTGCGGCACCCTGGTAAAGGATGCGGAGAGCGGGCGGGTGATCGCCGACATATGGGACGGGGAGCCCCAGGTCATTGCCAAAGGGGGGAAAGGCGGCTGGGGGAACACCCACTTTGCCACCCCGGCCCGGCAGGCCCCCCGGTTTGCCAAGCCCGGCCTGCCCGGCCAGGAACTGACCGTACAGCTTGAGTTGAAATTGCTGGCGGACGTGGGGCTGGTGGGGTTC
Organism: uncultured Clostridia bacterium; assembly: GCA_947565265.1. Taxonomy (GTDB): domain Bacteria; phylum Bacillota; class Clostridia; order Oscillospirales; family Acutalibacteraceae; genus Acutalibacter; species Acutalibacter caecimuris. Next base: position 2,728 of record CANOFK010000056.1, read on the forward strand.
CCCAATGTGGGGAAGTCCACGCTGATCTCTGTGGTGTCAGAGGCCAAGCCCAACATTGCGGACTACCACTTTACCACCCTGACCCCGGTGCTGGGGGTAGTGCCTTTGGGGGAGGGCCGCTCCTTTGTCATGGCGGATATCCCCGGATTGATTGAGGGGGCCTGGGAGGGCAAAGGGCTGGGGCACCAGTTTTTGCGGCACGTGGAGCGCTGCCGGATGCTGGTACACCTGGTGGACGTGGCAGGCAGCGAGGGCCGGGACCCGAAAGAGGATTTTGCCATTATCAACCGGGAACTGCGCAAGTTTAACCCGGAACTGGCGGAGCGGCCCATGCTGGTGGCGGGCAACAAGTGCGACCTGGCCGAGGAGGCCCAGGTGGAGGAATTCCGCCGGTTTGTGGAGGGGCAGGGGTATAGCTTTTTCCCCATTATCGCCCCGATCAACGAGCAGGTGGACGTGTTGCTGGACGCCATTACCGCCCAACTGCAAAAGCTGCCGCCGATCCTGCGCTATCAGCCGGAACCGGTAGAGTTGCAGCCGGTGGAGCAGATGCAGCGGGAGAAGGCCAGCGTGCGCGTGGAGGAGGGGATCTACCTGGTGGAGGCCCCCTGGCTGGAGCGTATTATGCTGACCGTGGACTTCGACGACGCGGAGTCTTTGCAGTACTTCCAGCGGGTGCTGATACAGACCGGGGTGATCGACGCCCTGCGGGAGGCGGGCTGCGACGAAGGGGATACGGTGGATATTTACGGGCTGGAATTTGACTTTGTGGAGTAAGGGGTGGGGGATTTGGAAACACTTTTGGGGAAACCCGGTGATTTCCGGCTGCTGAGCCCGCTGGATCTGGCCTTTGTAGGGGACGGGGTATATGACCTGCTTTGCCGGGAGTACCTGTTGCAGGGCGGCAGTTGCCCGGTGAAAAAGCTGCATGGCCGCAAAACCCGCCTGGTGCGCTGCCAGGCCCAGGCAGCGGCGCTACGGGCCCTGTGGCCCCGGCTGACCGGGGAGGAGCAGGCCGTGGCCCTGCGGGGCCGCAATGCCCATGTGGGCCATGTGCCCAAAAATGCCAGCACCGCGGACTATCACGGGGCGACGGCTATGGAGGCGCTGTTTGGGTGGCTGTACCTGGCCGGGGATATGCCCAGGGTGCGGGAACTGTTCGCGCTGGCCCTAGACGCCGCCGGGCAACCCGAAACATAACGGAGGGGATAGGATGGTGCGGGACAGGTTGATGGAAACTTTTACCGCCCCGGAATTCCGGCAGGCGTTCCGGCTGTATTTTCAGGAACTGGGCTGCCAGGTGAAGGACTGGGAGAGGCTGTTCCGGGAGATGGACGGGGACGGCCGGGGGAACCGGGCCTTCCTGCGGGAGGACGGGGGGCAGGCGGTAGGGTTCATCCAGTTTTGCATGGTGGAACTGGAGAGCTGGTTCTTCCGCAAAAAGATGGGGTTTATCCGGGAGTTCTGGGTGGCCCCGGCGTACCGTGGCCAGGGGCATGGCAAGGCGCTGCTGGCCAAGGCGGAAGGGTACCTGAAGGAGGCCGGCGCCGGGGGCGTACTGCTGACCACAGACACGGCGGCGGGGTTTTACCAACGGCAGGGCTACCGCCCGGACCCTTATATGCAGGCAAAAAACCATGACCCGGTGTACGGGAAGGATCTGCCGTGAAAGGACAGGGCGAGAGGAGAGCATAGTATGCGGAGCAAACGCAAGGATTTATTTCTGGACGCAGCCTTTTTGGTGACAGGGGCGGTGGTGTATGCAGCGGCGGTGACCGGGCTGACCGCGCCCAACAACATTGCCCCCGGCGGTGTGACGGGCCTTTGTACCATGCTGAACTTTTTGTTTGGCACCCCCATTGGCCTGATGAGTTTCCTCATCAACATACCCATTATCATCTGGGCGGTCCTGGAGATTGGGTATAAGCTGGTGGTGCGCACGATGGCGGCCATTGTGCTGTCGTCGGTGTTTATCGACCTGTTTTCCGGCTTTATGCCGGTGTACCGGGGGAACCCGATCCTGGTGGCGATTTTCTCCGGGGTCTGCGAGGGGCTGGGCCTTTCGCTGACCTTTGTGCGGGGGGCTACCACCGGCGGCACGGATATGGTGGCCCGGCTGCTGGAACACCGGATGCCCCACCTGTCCATGGGCAAGCTGATGCTGGCCCTGGACGGGGTGATTGTGGCGGTGTCGGCGGTTGTGTTTGGCAGCATTGAAAATGCTATGTACGCCTGCATCGACATTTTTGTGTGCACCAGCATTATCGACTCGATCCTCTACGGCACGGACGTGGGCACGGGCAAGCTGTTCTATGTGATGTCCCCCAAGGTGCGGCAGATGGGGGAACGGGTGATACGGGAGATGGACCGGACGGTGACTTACCTGGACAGCCACGGCGGCTACAGCAAGGAGCCGGGGGAACTGATGTTGTGTGTGGTGCGCCGGTTTGAGGTGTACCAGGTACAGGCCATTATACGGGAAGAGGATAAGAACGCCTTTGTGATTGTGGGGGACGCGGGGCAGATTACCGGCGAGGGCTTTCGGCCTATGCGCCCGGACGACAAGCCCCTGGGGGAACTGCTGAAGGAATTGCGGGGCGGCGAGAACGGGCGCTAAAAAGGAAAAGGCCCGGCACAAGGCCGGACCTTTTGGCTGCCATAGGGCGGTTTAGAACTGGTTGTCCTGCTCCTGGCTGTAGTTGGAACGCTGGTTCTGGTTCTTGCTGTTTTTGCTGTTCTGGTTCTGGCTGTTCTGGTTGCTCTGGCGGTTCTGGCTCTGGTTCTGGGAGCGGTTGTTCTGGTTCTGGCTGCGGTTATTCTGGTTCTGATTCTGATTAGACATAGCGTTAACACCCTTTCATTCTCAAAATCTGAAACCCGCGGGGCCGCAAAGCCTGGCGGCTGTGCCGCCCCGGAGGCTTTTCGAGATTATTGTGGACGGGCGGGGGCAAAATATGCGTTTCCAGGTTTTTCCTGTGCCGGGCGGGATCCGCCGGAAATGGGGAAAATGCTGGGGCGGGCGGTTTAAAAAGCCAAAGACGGTAATAAAATGAATAGTATGAGGTGATCCTATGCGATTGGACAAGTATTTGAAGATCTCCCGCCTGATTAAGCGGCGCACAGTGGCCAATGAAGCCTGTGACGCCGGGCGGGTACTGGTGAACGGCACGGTGGCGCGGGCGTCTTACGGCGTTAAGGTGGGGGATGTGCTGGAGATCCACCTGGGGGAACGGGTGCTGAAGGCGGAGGTGCTCTCGGTAAGCGAATATGCCACCAAGGACCAGGCTGCCAGCCTGTATAGGTTTTTGGAGGATTGACATATTTGTAGCCGGCCGGGCATACATTCCCAATGGAAGGGGATGAGCCAATGGCGGAGCAGCCGTTAAGAAAGCACGGACTGACGCTGGACGCCCGGGAACGGCTGACAGCCACCGGCATCAAGCGGATCGACTTTTTCAGCGACGAGCTGATTACGGCCCAGACAGAACTGGGGCAGTTGAATATCAAGGGCCAGGGCCTGCATATAGAGAGCCTGAACGCCGACACCGGCGATATGCTGGTAAAGGGCACGGTGGGGGCGATGTCTTACACGGAGAGCAGCCCAGCCCTGTCTTTTTTCGGCAGGCTGTTTAAATGAGCGCGGGCATTTTGCCCGCCGCCTGCCTGTGCCTGTTTTCCGGCGCGTTGCTGGGCGGGATGTTTTTGGCGTTTAAGCTGTTGCGGCTACTACTGCATGGCGGCAAGCTGTGCATGGCGGTGTTTGACGTTTTGCTGGGCCTGGCTTGCGCCGTGACGGCGTTCCTGTGCGCGCTGGCGCTGGATAAGGGGCGGCTTAGGCTGTTCCAGGTGCTGTTGCAGGGGCTGGGCGCCTGGGGGGCGGTGGTTTCCCTGGACCCGCTGATTGACGGCATGGCGGCGGGGATACGTAAGGCGGGGCGCTGGCTGCGGGGCTTTATGCGCCGGCGGATCTGGCAGCCCTGCCGGCGGGGCCTGGGCCGGCTGGGCGGGGTGACCAGGAAGGCGGCCAGGAAAGTACTGCCCAAACGAAAGCCCCCGGTGCGAAAGGCCAGGCGGGGGAGAAAGCGGGCGCGCAGCCGCAAAAAGAAGGGGCTGCCTGGGCGGAGGGCTCATGGACAGACGCCCGGTCGGAATGGACAAAATGACAGAAAAAATGTGGGCAGTTTGCAGTATAGTGCGCCGGTGACGAGCCAGAGCCGAAAGTAAGTTCCTGCCGGGAAAGAAAAAAATTTGCCTGGCAGAAGAAAAAACCGCAAAAACCCCTTGAAAACATTATGTTTTCAAGGGCTTTTTCTTTATCGTGCGCTCCATTCT
>CANOFK010000057.1 GCA_947565265.1 uncultured Clostridia bacterium
GGTAAGGCAAATAGTGGTGGAAAGTGTGTACTAGCGGTGAAGAATGTGGAGCCCGGTGGCAAATATCCCAGGCCCACCCCTGCCGCCCCAGCCACGGACACGGAAAGGGGTCATCAGTATGCTGACGGGCGAATACCGGCACAACATGGACCCCAAAGGCCGTGTAACCATGCCCTCCAAGTTCCGGGAGGACCTGGGGGACCGTTTCTTCGTGTGCAAGGGGCTGGACGGCTGCCTCTTCGTGCTCTCCTGTGCCCAGTGGGCCAAGCTGGTGGAGAAGGTTTCCGCCATGCCCCTTTCCCAGGGCAAAGGGATCCAGCGCTATTTCTTCTCCGGCGCGGCCGAGGTGGAAACGGACAAGCAGGGGCGTATCCTGATCCCCCAAAACCTCCGGGACCACGCGGGCCTGGACAAGGACGTTACGGTCATCGGCGCGGCGGTACGGGCTGAGATATGGGATACAGCCCGGTGGAACGACTACAACAGCAGCCAGACCGCCGAGGAGATCGAAGAATCTATGAATTTGCTGGGGTTCTGAGGCGCATATGGAATTTCAACACAAACCGGTACTTTTTCATGAAACCATCGCGGGCCTGGCCCCCTGTCCGGGCGGGGACTATATTGACGGCACCGTAGGCGGCGGGGGGCATTCCCAGGCGATCCTGGAAGCCCTGTCCGGCCAGGGCAGGCTGCTGGCCATTGACCAGGACCCGGACGCCCTGGCGGCGGCCTCGGCCCGGCTGGCCGGCTTTGCCAATGTGGTATTCGCCCGGGGCAATTTCAGCCACATGGACAGGCTGGCCCAGGAAAATGGCTTTACCCAGGTAAACGGCATCCTGCTGGATATCGGCGTGTCCTCCCACCAGTTGGATGACCCCCAACGGGGGTTTTCCTACCACCATGACGCGCCGCTGGATATGCGCATGAGCCAGCAAGGGCCCAGCGCGGCCGACCTGGTCAACAGTCTCTCCCAGCAGGCGTTGGCCAGCGTGATCGCCCGTTATGGGGAGGACAAAAGCGCCGGGCGCATCGCCCAGGGCATTTGCCGTGCACGGGAGGAAGGGCCTATCCGCACCACCGGGCAACTGGCAGAGATCATCAAGGGTTCGGTACCGGCCGCTGTGCGCCGGGCAGAGGGCCACCCGGCCCGCCGCACCTTCCAGGCGTTGCGCATTGCGGTAAATGGCGAGTTGGACTGCCTGCGCCAGGGCCTTACGGCGGCTTTCGGGCTGCTAAAGCCCGGCGGGCGGCTGGCGGTCATCACCTTCCATTCGCTGGAAGACCGCATTGTAAAACGCCAGATGCAGCAGTGGTGCCAGGGCTGTGTGTGCCCCAAGGATTTCCCCGTGTGCGTCTGCGGGCAAAAACCCCAGGGCAGGCTGGTCTACAAAAAGGGGCTTGCCCCTTCCGGGGAGGAAACCGCCCAAAACCCCAGGGCCCGAAGCGCCCGGCTGCGGGTGTTTGAGAAGGGGCAGGGTGAAGGCACAGGCCCGTAACGGGCAGGGAACGGCTTTATCAGTCAGGTCAGGGAGGAAGGCTTACCGGGACAGGGATATCCGCGCGGGATGGGGCCGGCGGCCCCTATCTATACCGCTTTACATAACCAGCCAACAGTATTTGTTGCAGATATAGCCCAGGCCAATGGGGCCGGGGCCAAAAGCCGGCCAATCGGGCCGGCGGGGAGGACACACTATGGCATATCGGACAGAGGCCTATGATTTTTCGTATTTTGAGGAGCGGAATACCGCCCCGGAGTTAGAGCCTCAGGTGGTAGAGGAGCAGGCGGGCAATGTAGTCGAGTTGCCCGAACAACAGGGCAGTGTAGTCGAACTGCCCGAACAGCCGGGGGCCCAGCCGAAAAAGCAGGCGAAAGTCCGGCGCAACCCGCTGAAAATGGTGGCAGGTACGCTGTGTTTCATTACGCTGTTCGCCGCGGGCCTTACCGCGGTATTAAGCGAGGTGCAGCTAACCGAGCTGACCGAGAAGATCAACGAAACCCAGAACCTGCTGGACGAGGCGGAGAGCCTGGAGATCCAGCTAAATATGCAGGCCACCCAACGTATGACGGACGCCCAGGTAGAGGACTACGTGGAGCAGCAGTTGGGCATGGGCAAGGCAACCGGCTCCCAGGTGTTTTATAGGCACGTGGCCCAGCAGGACAAGGGCACGGTGGTGCAGGAGTTGGAGGATATGTCGGCCATTGACCAATTTTTTGCGCAGATAAGAGCCTGGCTGGCAGGGTAATAAGCGGCCGCCGGCCGGAATAACAATAGAATGGCGGAGGAAAGGGGAGAGCCAAAGGGATTTGGCTCTCGCTTTATAGGTGCAGGGGCAGCGGCCCCGGCCGCCAAAGGCCAAAGGCCCACAGCCTGCCGGCCAGTTTTTTTGGAGGAAAAAGCGTATGGCAAAAGGCACAACTGAAAGAATAAAGCAGAAGGCCATTGGGCTTACGGCCGTCCTGGTTATCCTGGGTTTCGGGGCGGCGGCCGTCAGCCTGTTCCATTGGCAGATCCTGCGGGGGGAGGAGATGAGCGCCAAGGCGGTAGAACAAAGCCTGCGCAGCACCACCCTGCCCGCCATGCGGGGGACGATCTACGACGCCACCGGCACCAAGGTGCTGGCCCAAAGCGCCAGCGTGTGGACGGTGGTCTTAGAGCCGGTGTACCTGGCAGGGGACGAAAACCTCCGGCGCACTGTGGCCAACGGCCTGGCGGATATCCTGGAGATGGACGCGGCGGCCCTGTACGAAAAGACCGGCGACAAAAGCTCCTACTACACGGTCATCAAGCGGAAGATAGAAACCGACGTGCGGGACAGGATCATCCAGTTCAAGAAGGACAACAAGATCGACAACGGTATCCGGCTCATCGACGACTACAAGCGCTACTACCCTTACGGCACCGTGGCCTCCAATGTGCTGGGCTTTACCGGCAATGACAACAATGGGTTGGGCGGCCTGGAAATGTACTACGAGAGCGAGCTCTCCGGCAGCACCGGCCGGCTGATCGCCGCCAAAAACGGCTTTGGCACCGATATGCCCTTTGAGTACGAGCAGGTGGTGGATGCCACCAACGGCTATGACCTGGTGCTGACCATTGACGAAACCGTGCAAAGCATCCTGGAAAAGTACCTGGCCGAGGGCATCGAGAAATTTAAGGTAAAAAACGGCGCCGTGGCCGTTATGATGGACGTGGACACCGGCGGCATCCTTGGGCTGGCCACCCGGCCCAACTTTGACCCCAACGACCCTATGACCATACTTGACGAAAGCCTGCTGAAAGAGATAGAGGCCATGCCCGAAGGGGAAGAGCGGACAGAGGCCAGAAACCTGGCCTTAAATACCCAGTGGCGCAACAAAGGCGTTTCCGATACCTACTACCCCGGCAGCGTGTACAAAATGTGCGTGGGCGCTATGGGTATTGAGGAGGGCGTAGTGCGGGAGGACAGCACCTACACCTGCTCCGGCGCGGAGAAAATAGAGGGCCGCGACGACCCCATCCACTGCTGGAAACGGGCCGGCCATGGCACCGAAACCTTCCGGGAGGGCCTGTGCAACTCCTGCAACCCCTGGTTCATGCACATCGGCCGGGAGCTGGGGATAGAAACCTTCTGTAAGTACCGCGAGTCCTTTGGGTTTACCAGCAAAACCGGCATTGACCTGCCCGGCGAGTCCTGGAGCATCTACCACCATGAGGACGAGATGTCCCTTTCCGACCTGATGGTGGAGTCCTTTGGCCAGAACTTCAGTATCACCCCCATCCAGATGATCACCGCCTGCGCGGCCGTGGCCAACGGGGGCTACCTGGTGCAGCCCCATGTGGTGGACCGGATCGTGGACGGCGACGGCAACATAGTAAAAAGCGCCGACACCAGCTACCGCCGGCAGGTGATCTCCGAAAACACCTCCGCCATCATCGCTGATACCCTCAAGCAGAACGCCGCCTCCGGCACGGCCCGGGGCGGGTATGTGTCCGGCTACCGCATCTGCGGCAAAACCGGCACCTCCGAGAAGATCGCCAAATACTGGGAGGACCCTACCAAGCCCATGGAGTACATTGCCTCTTACTGCGGTTTCGCCCCGGCGGAGGACCCCAAATATGCCCTCCTGGTATTTTTCGATGAGCCCGGCGGCGACGACCCTCAAAGCAACCCCACCGGCGGCAACGCGGTGGCCGGCCCCATCTTCTCCGCCATTATGCAGGAGATCCTCCCCTACCTAGGGGTAGACGTCCAGTACACCGAGGACGAGTACAGCCAGATGGACATGGTTTCCCCCGCGGTGGTGGGCATGACCATCGGCGAGGCCCAGGAGAAACTGGATGAACTGGGCCTGTACTTCAGCGTAGTGGGCGATGGGGAAGACTGGGACAACAAAGTGGTCGAGCAGATCCCCGCCAGCGGCTCCACGGTACCCAAGGGCGGCAAGGTGGTGCTGTACACCACCGGCTACAGCAATGACGAGGCCTTTGTCGAGGTACCCGACTTCTTTGGGATGGATATGGTCAACGCCAGCTACCTGGCAGAGGTCAACGGCCTGCAAATCAGCGTAAACGGCAGCCGGGATGCAGGCACCGTGGTCATGATGCAGGCCATCCCGGCAGGGGATAAGGTCAAAAAGGGCTCGGTCATCACCCTGACCTTTGCGGAGGACCTGAACACGGAAACCTATGTGCACGTCACCGAGTAGGCGTGCCAGATGAAAAAATATAGGGGCAAAGAGGAGAGGAACGCAAATGAACAGCTTTTTATTTCTGTCAACGGCATTGGTAGGGTTTGGCGTCACGGCCCTGCTGGGGTTATGGATGATCCCCTTCCTGCACAGGCTGAAGTTCGGCCAGACCATCCGGGAGATCGGCCCCAGTTGGCACAAGAATAAACAGGGTACCCCCACCATGGGCGGCATCATGTTCATCATCGGCATTGTGTTCGCGGTGCTGCTTTGCGTGCCCGTCTACTACAGCCGGGCCGGGTCAGAAACAGCCCTGATGATGGCCAAAGTCTTTGGGGGCCTAGGTATGGCAGTGGGCTACGGGGCCATCGGCTTTATGGATGACTACATCGGCATTGTCAAAAAGCGCAACCTGGGGCTGACAGAACGGCAAAAGCTGGTCCTACAGTTCCTGGTGGCCGGGGCCTACCTGTTCAGCCTCTACCTGGCCGGGGACGACACCGCAACCACCGTGCCCTTCATCGGCCGGGTGGACCTGGGGCCCTTCTACTACCCCCTGGCGGCCATCCTGCTGGTGGGCCTCACCAATGCCGTCAACTTTACCGACGGCATTGACGGCCTGGACTGCACTGTCAGTTTCTTTGTGTTTACCGCGCTGGCCCTGTGCGCCGGGGCCCTGTCCATGACCGGCCTCTCGGCCATGGCGGTAGGGTCCGCGGCGGCCTGCATCGGCTTTCTGGTGTGGAACTTCCACCCGGCCAAGGTCTTTATGGGGGATACCGGCTCGCTGTTTTTGGGGGGCATGGTAGGCGCCCTGGCCTTTGGGCTGGATATGCCCATCCTCCTGCTGCCTTTGGGGGTCATCTACTGGATGGAGATCCTGTCCGTAGTCCTCCAGGTTGCCTACTTCAAGCGCACCCACGGCAAGCGCCTGTTCAAAATGTCCCCCATCCACCACCATTTTGAAATGTGCGGCTGGGGCGAGGTCAAAATCTGCACCGTATTCGGCCTGATCTCCCTGCTGGGTGGCGCCCTGGCCCTCCTGGCCGTCCTGTACGGCGTCTAGGGCGCAGGGTTTCCCGCCGGCTGGAAATAATTGGCTGCAAGAGGAAATCGCCCCGTCCTGTACAGAATAATACAGAAATAGAGAAAGGAGTGAGTGCCAATGCCAGCCGCGGGAAGGACAGCCAGAGGGCTGGAGCGGGTGCCGGAGCGCCCCGCCCGGCCCAAAGGGCGCCCGGCAAACGGGCAGCCCAGCAGGCAGCGCCGCAGAAGAAAGCAGTTTGCCATGTTCAGCGTGGGCAACGGCATGGATATGCCGCTGTTCGTGTTCATCATGGTGCTACTGGCCATCGGCCTGGTGATGCTGTTCTCTGCCAGCTATGCCGACAGCTACTACCGGGAAGGGGACAGCTACTTCTATATCAGGCGCCAGGCGGGGTTTGCGGCCTTTGGGCTGGTGGCCATGGTCATGGCCTCCCTCATCGACTACCACCGCTACCACAAGGCCGCGCTGGTCCTGGCCGGCGTCACCGTGGTGCTGTTGCTGATGGTGGTGGTGTTCGGCCGCATCCTGCAAATAGAGTCCATTGCCCCCAGCGAAGGCGTGGCCTACCGCTGGCTGAATCTGGGCGTGCAGTTCCAGCCCTCCGAGGTGGCAAAGTTCTCGCTCATTTTGCTTTTTGCCCACATGATCTCCCTCTACGCAGACAAAATGGACACCTTCCGCTATGGGGTGCTGCCCTTTGGGGCGGTGCTGGTGCTGTTCGCCTTGCTGATCTTCCTGGAGAACCATATGTCCGGCACGCTCATCGTCTTGGCGCTGGGGGGTATCATGATGTTCGTCGGCGGCACCAGGCCCCGCTGGCTGGTCCTGGGCATAGCCGTCGGTATAGCCGCCCTCATGGCCTATATGCTCCTGGGCGGCAAAGACGAGAGCGGCGAGGGCGGCGTGTACCAGATGGGCCGGGTAGAAATCTGGCTGGATCCCTTTAACGAGGACAACGACCAGGCCACCTGGCAAACCCGCCAGTCCCTGTACGCCATTGGGTCGGGGGGGCTGTTCGGGCTGGGGCTGGGGCAGTCGCGGCAGAAGTACCTGTACCTGCCCGCCCCCCAGAACGATTTTATCTTCGCGGTAATCTGTGAAGAGCTGGGCATGGTGGGGGCCCTGGTCATTATGGTGCTGTTCGGGCTGCTCATTTGGCGGGGCATGTATGTCTCCCTAAAGGCAAAGGACCGCTTCGGCATGCTGCTGGGGCTGGGGATTACCTTCCAGGTGGGGATACAGGCTGTGCTGAATATCTGCGTGGTAACCAATACGATCCCCAATACAGGCATCAGCCTGCCGTTTTTCAGCTCGGGCG
>CANOFK010000058.1 GCA_947565265.1 uncultured Clostridia bacterium
AAAAGTGCACGGGCCTGGGGGTGTTCATGCGCATTGACCCCCAGAACATCATCCCGGATAAGCGGCTGTCCATCCGCAAAGGCGGCCTAAAGGCCAGCGGCTGGGCTATGGAGGGCAGCACCATTGCCGCCATGTATATGGAGGGGCTGAGCAAGCACTATAAGTTCTCTCTGGACACCCCCATTGGCGAGTTGCCCAAAGAGATTATAGACGTGCTGCTGTACGGCACCAAAGGGGAGAAGATCAAGCTAACCCGCATGGGGGAGTACGGCAACGGCACCAGCTATATGGCAGCCTTTGAAGGGGTCATTACCAACTTGGAGAGGCGGTATAAGGATACCTCCTCCAACTGGATCAAGGCGGAGATAGAAACCTATATGAGCGCCGTGCCCTGCGATTCCTGCCATGGCAAGCGCCTTTCCCCCGAAAGCCTGGGGGTAACGGTAGGCGGGGTGAATATCGCCGACTTCTGCGACAAGTCCGTTACCGAGGCCCTGGAGTTTGTCAAGGCCCTGGAACTGACGGAGCGGGAAAAGCTTATTGCCGCGCCTATTGTAAAGGAGATCAAGTCCCGGCTGGGCTTTTTGCAAAGCGTGGGGCTGGAATACCTGACCCTCTCCCGGTCCTCCGGCACCCTTTCCGGCGGGGAGAGCCAGCGCATCCGGCTGGCCACCCAGATCGGCTCCTCCCTGATGGGGGTGCTGTATATCCTGGACGAGCCCTCTATCGGCCTGCACCAGCGGGACAACAGCAAGCTGCTGGGCACCCTGAAACGCCTGCGTGACTTGGGCAACACGGTGATTGTGGTGGAGCACGACGAGGAAACCATGCGGGAGGCGGACTATATCGTGGACATCGGCCCCGGCGCCGGGGTACACGGGGGGCAGGTGATCTACGCCGGGCCGGTTAAGGGCATTATGAAGTGTAAGGGCTCCGTAACCGGGGACTACCTCAGCGGCCGGAAGAAGGTGGAGGTACCAGAGAAACGCCGGGAGGGCAACGGGCATTTCCTGGAAATAAAAGGCGCGGCCCAGAATAACCTGCAAAACCTGGACGTGAAGATCCCCCTGGGAGAACTGGTATGCGTGACCGGGGTGTCCGGTTCCGGCAAATCGTCGCTGATCAACGAGATCCTCTATAAAAAACTGGCCGCGGAACTGAACCGGGCCCACACCTTCCCCGGAGCCCACCGGGAGATATTGGGGCTGGAACATCTGGACAAGGTCATCCAGATCGACCAGTCCCCCATAGGGCGCACGCCCCGCTCCAACCCGGCCACCTATACCGGGCTGTTCAACGATATACGGGAGCTGTTTGCCAGCACCCAGGAGGCAAAGCTACGGGGCTTTAACGCAGGGCGGTTCAGTTTTAATGTAAAGGGCGGCCGCTGCGAGGCTTGCCAGGGGGACGGCATCATCCGCATAGAGATGCACTTCCTGCCGGATGTGTACGTGCCCTGCGAGGTGTGCAAGGGCCACCGCTACAACCGGGAAACCCTGGAAGTAAAGTATAAGGGCAAAAATATCTACGACGTGCTGGAAATGACCGCCGAAGAGGGCCTGGACTTCTTCCGGGACCTGCCCCGGCTGGCCCGCAAGCTGCAAACCCTCAACAATGTGGGCCTGGGCTATGTAAAGATCGGCCAGCCGGCCACCACCCTCTCCGGTGGCGAGGCCCAGCGGGTCAAGCTGGCCACCGAACTCTCCCGCCGGCCCACAGGCAAAACGGTGTATATTCTGGACGAGCCCACCACCGGCCTGCACATCGCGGACGTGCATAAGCTGATCGAGGTGTTGCAGCAACTGGTGGACAAGGGCAACTCCGTCATTGTGATCGAGCACAATTTAGACCTGATCAAGACAGCGGACCATATCATTGACCTGGGCCCGGAGGGGGGCAACCGGGGCGGGCTTATTGTGGCCGAGGGTACCCCGGAGCAGGTGGCAAAGGTAGAGGGCAGCTATACCGGGCAGTACCTGCGGGGGCTGGTGCTGTAAGCGCCGGTGGCCGTTGCCCATGGAAGGGATGCCTGCCGAAGAGAGAAGAAAGGAGCGGGAAGTATGTGCAAAAAAAGCCCTTACCGCTTAGCGGTGGAAACCGATTACCGGCTGATCCGGGGGGAAACCATCCCCCCGGAGGAACGGGCGGACATTGCCGCCAGAATACTGGCCGGTGCGCGGCCGGCCGGGCCGGCGGAACCGGAAGGGAAACGGGCGCTTTACCCGGTGTTCTATGTGCCGGAGGAGGGGCTACAGGTGCGCAGCCTGATGGGGCAGACGGCCAAGACGAAGATCCTGGCAGGCAACCTGTATGAACTGGAAACCCTGCGGCTGCTCTGCCTGCTGGCCCCGGAGGATCCCCAGGTACAGGCCATGCAGGAACAGACCCTGCGCCGGCTGCGGGGCACCTGCTTTGGCAACCAGGACGACGGGATGGGGGAGTGCTTTGACGCCTCGCTGGTGGCGCTGCGGTTTTTGTGCGCCGCCGCGCCGGAGGATACCGCGTGGATCCAAAGCCGCGTGGATAACTATAACCGCCACGCCGGCGAGAAGAAACGGCCCTGGTTCCCGCTGTGGTACTTCTGGCTGTGCCTTTCGGAGATGCCCCTGGCGTTGGCGCTGCCGGAGGTGGAGAAACACCGGGAGGAACTGGAGAAAAAGCTACGCCGCAGCTATGTGATGAACAGCCCCCAGGACCGGGCCCTGCACCCCATGCTGGTGTGTATGCTGCGCAACCTAATGGGCCGCCTGCCGGCGTACGGCTGGCTGGGGGGCTGTGGGGTTTCCGTTAACCCCAAAACCGGGCGGGTGGGTCTGGACCTTGCGGGCTGAGGGATTCCGGGCGGGGCTGTTTCCGGGGAAAAACAGGCTTTACAAACCAGTTGGAGTATGCTAAAATAGCTTAGATACCCTTCCCTCGGACAGAGGAACCACCAACCTTTGCCTGTGGGAGCGGGTGTATATTACAGCGGCGGGGCCGCCGGGCTGCTGCTGCGGAAAAAGGTGAAGATCATGACCAAAGCGGAAAAGACCGAGATCATCCAGAAGTATGCCCGCCATGAGGGCGATACCGGCTCGCCGGAGGTGCAGATCGCTGTGCTGACCAAGCGCATCAACGACCTGACCGACCACCTGCGCGTGAACAAGAAGGACCACCACTCCCGCCGGGGCCTGCTGAAAATGGTTGGCCAGCGCCGGAACCTCTTGAACTATCTGACCAAGATAGACATCGAGCGCTACCGTACCATCATCGCCGAGCTGGGCATCCGCAAGTAAGCAATGGGGGGCGTCCCCAAAGCCAGAAGGGCATGAGCGAGGGCGGCGGTTTTGCCTGCCGGCAGACCGCCGCCTTTTCGCTTTATACCCCATAACCGCTTTCCAGATGGTTCCCTGTTTTACAAATCAAGCCGCCGGTCCAGGCGTTGTGGGGCGGTTTGCTTTGTCAAACAGGGCCGTCTGCAAAATTGCCCCTGAAAAAAAGGGGAGAAAGGGAAAATTATGTTTGAGAATTTTAAGCGCTATGAAACGGACTTTGCCGGGCGGCCGCTGGTAATAGAAACCGGCAAAATGGGCCAGTTGGCCAACGGCGAGTGCCTGGTACGCTATGGGGATACCGTGGTGCACGTAGCGGCCACCGCCTCGGCCAAACCCCGGGACGGCATCGACTTTTTCCCACTTTCCGTGGATTTTGAAGAAAAACTTTACTCTGTGGGCAAAATACCCGGCTCGTTTTTAAAACGGGAGGGCCGCCCCAGCGAGAAGGCCGTGCTGGTGTGCCGGGTCATCGACCGGCCCATCCGGCCCCTGTTCCCCAAGGATATGCGCAACGATGTGTCCATCGTCTGCACGGTGATGTCCGTAGACCAGGACTGCTCGCCGGAGATCGCCGCGATGGTAGGCACCTCCATTGCCCTGTCCATCTCGGATATCCCCTGGAACGGGCCTATTTCCGGCGTGTCCGTGGGGATGATCGACGGGGCGTACGTGATCAACCCCACCGCCGGGCAGCGCAAGGTAAGCCGGATGGCCGTTACCGTGGCCTCCACCACCGAGCGCATCGCCATGATCGAGGCCGGGGCCAACGAAGTCAGCGATGAGGAAATGTACAACGCCATTATGGCCGGCCATGCGGCCAACCAGCATATTCTAAAGTTTATCCAGGGCATCCAGGCGGAGATCGGCAAAGAGAAGTTCCAGTACCCCAGCAATGAGCCGGAGCCGGAGATGTTCGAGGCCATTAAGGCTTTTGCCGAGGAGGACGTGCGCGCGGCCATGGATACCGATGACAAGACCGTGCGGGACACCCGGCTGCGGCCTGTGTATGAAAAGGTGCACGAGCGCTTTGACCCGGAATACCCGGAGCAGGAGGCCAAGATCGACGAGTGCCTTTATAAGACCCAAAAGTACGTGGTGCGCCGCTGGCTGCTGGACGAGCAGAAACGGGTAGACGGCCGGGGTATGGACGAAATGCGCCCCCTGGCCGCAGAAGTGGCCCTGCTGCCCCGCACCCACGGTTCCGGTATGTTCACCCGGGGCCAGACCCAGGTGCTCACCGTGGCTACCCTGGGCTCCATCCGGGACAACCAGTTGCTGGACGGCATTGACGAGGAGGAGAGCAAGCGGTATATCCACCACTACAACTTCCCCTCCTTCTCCGTAGGCGAAACCCGGCCCAGCCGGGGCCCCGGCCGCCGGGAGATCGGCCATGGGGCTTTGGCCGAGCGGGCTTTGGTGCCGGTGGTGCCGGACCTGGACCAGTTCCCCTATACCATCCGCCTGGTCAGCGAGGTGCTCAGTTCCAACGGCTCCACCTCCCAGGCGTCCATCTGCGGTTCCACGTTGG
The DNA here is from genome assembly GCA_947565265.1 of uncultured Clostridia bacterium. Taxonomy (GTDB): domain Bacteria; phylum Bacillota; class Clostridia; order Oscillospirales; family Acutalibacteraceae; genus Acutalibacter; species Acutalibacter caecimuris. The sequence goes on from CANOFK010000058.1 coordinate 4,843, forward strand.
CCCTGATGGACGCCGGCGTACCCATCAAGGCGCCGGTAGCAGGCATTTCCTGCGGCCTGATCACCGAGGGCGACCGCTGGATGACCATGGTGGACATCCAGGGTGTGGAGGACTTTTTCGGCGATATGGACTTTAAGGTGGGCGGCACCAAAAAGGGCATCACCGCCATCCAGATGGACCTGAAGATCAGCGGCCTGACCCCCGAAATGGTAAAGGAGGCCCTGGAAAAGACCCACAAGGCCCGCAACTATATTATCGACGAAATCATCCTGAAAGCCATCCCGGAGGTGCGGCCTGAGCTGTCGCCCTACGCCCCCAAAATGCTCAGTATGCAGATCCCCGTGGATAAGATCCGGGAGGTTATCGGCACAGGCGGCAAGGTCATCCAGAAAATCTGCGCCGAGTGCGAGATTACCATGGATGTGGAAGAGGACGGCCATGTGTTCATTTCCGGCCTGGATATTGAGAAGTGCCGCCGGGCCATGGACATTGTAGATACCATTGTCAATGACCCGGAGCCGGGCAGCTACTACAACGGCCGGGTCACCCGGCTGATGGACTTCGGCGCCTTTGTGGAGATCGCTCCGGGCAAAGAGGGGCTGGTGCACATCTCCCGCCTGGACGTAAAGCGCACCGAGAAGGTAGAGGACGTGGTGAACGTGGGCGACGTGGTGAAGGTGAAGGTGCTGGAGATCGATGACAAGGGTAGGCTGAACCTCTCCCGCCGGGACGCCCTCATCGACCTGGACGGCGCCGTGCCGGAGAACGACATCAGCAATGACCGCGGTTCCCACCGCGACGGTCCCCACCGCGACGGCCCCCGGCGGGACAATCGGGATAACCGGGACCGCCGCCCGCCCAGAAGGGATCATGACCGGCGGTAAACCATAGGCAGGCACCCCTGCCATGCAACTTGCAAGGCCCCCGGAGCGGCTGCTCTCCGGGGGCTTTTTGGGCCTTTTGGGGTTTTTGGGCAGGGGGCGGGAAATAATTGACAAACTACCGGGCTTGGCTTATAATGTTTGATAAGTAAAAGGAAGGGGTGTGGCGGGGTTTGGAAACCGCATGGATTGTATTCCAGCAGACATTGACCATGGCGATCTACATGATGGTGGGGTTTGCCCTGTTTAAAGGGGGAAAGATCACCAAAGAGGGGAGCAAGTCCCTGGCCAACCTGCTGCTATGGCTGATCATCCCCACGGTGATCATCCACAGCTTTTGTGTGGAGTTCTCCCTTGCCCGCCTGGCAGACCTGGGGCTAAGCGCCCTGCTGGCCGCCGGGGCGTTGCTGGTGTCGCTGGTAATGGCGCGGGTCATTTACAAAAACCACCCCGTCGATGACTTCGCGGCGGCTTTCTCCAACTGCGGCTTTATGGGTATCCCCTTGGTACGGGCCGGGTTTGGGGATGAGGCCGTGTTCCTGCTGGTAGGCTTTGTGGTGCTGCTGAACCTTTTACAGTGGACTTACGGCGCGGCTTTGCTCAAGGGGGAGAAAAAGCCCCTGTCCCCCAGGGAATTGCTGCTGAACCCCATCACCATAGGCGCGGCCATAGGGCTGGCGCTGTTTGCCAGCGGGCTGGGGGCCAAGCTGCCGGGGGTGCTCAGCGGGGCCATTGGCGGGGTGGCGGCGCTGAACTCCCCCATTGCCATGCTGGTGCTGGGGGTGTACATGGCCCAAACCAGCCTGCGGGAAACCTTCCTCTCCCCGCGGCTGTACGCCCTTAGCGGGGTGCGCCTGCTGCTGATCCCCGCCGTCACCCTTTTGCTGGTGATGCTGGCCCCGGTAAGCGCTACCATGAAGTACGTTATCCTGATTGCGGCGGCTGCCCCGGTGGGGGCCAATGTGGCCGTCTATGCCCAACTGTATGGGCGGGACTACGCCTACGCCTGCCGTACGGTGGTGCTCAGCACCCTGCTGTCCATCCTCTCCCTGCCCTTACTGACAGCCCTGGCCGCCCTGGCTTGGTAGCCTTTGGGTAGCTTTTGGGGTGCCTTAAGGCCGCCTCCGGCGGCTCAAGGGGCTTTGCCCCTTAAAGAATCCCCACCAAAGGGCCATAGGCCCTCTGGACGCCTGCATGGGGCCTTTCGAACATTTCCTTTTTGATTTAGGCACATCCTCCCTATTGTGCTTAGGGCTTGTTTGAAAATAGAGGAAAT